>NZ_CP014751.1 GCF_001592435.1 Thermococcus peptonophilus | reverse complement strand
GTGTTTTGAAGCTTATCAAGGATCTGAAGGCTGGAAAGAGCAGGGAAGAGATAATCGGGAAGAAGAGTCTGTTTTCTCTTTAAGTTTCTCATTTCCTGTTTTAGAACGTCATCGGAATGTAGCCCTTCTCAAGGTGCTCCGCTATGATTTTTCCGACGTACTCTACCTTGGTATATTTTTGCAGGGAAACCTCAAACCCCTCAAGCTCCGCGATCCTCTTACATGCCACCGGAAGCTTTCCAAGCTCTTTAAGCTTCTCAATCCATGGGATAAAGCGCTCGTCCCCCTCCGCTATCGCTTTCTCTATCGGCCCGAAGAGGATAACCTTAACGTCCTCAACCCAGCCGTACTTTACGGCATTAACCGCCCACATGAAGCCCGGTAATGCTCTATCATCGTCGCTTGAAACTATCACGAGTGCCTTCATGTAAATCACCATTCTCCATAGACCCCAATCTCGTTTAAAAGTTTTTCGATTAATGTTGTATCAATAATCGGCAATCAACGAATATGGTTCGGAGCCAGATGGCCTCATAAGCCAAGGGTATGAGGCAAGCTAATTGTTTTCGACCATTGATATTCTAAGAATTATCTTGAAACAGCGGGAGTCCAGTAAAAGCTCGCTGTCACAAGATAACATTAGGGTCAAGGATTCTAATATCCTTCATATTGTAAAGTTCAGTTATACCGGAGTTGACAATCCAGAAGATTTTTATCCTTAAGAAAGAGATAAAGGAATATTGTCCGTAGAAAAACTATTGGATAGGAAGGGAGTGCCCATGAAAAAGCCTGCACTGGCTCTGATGTTCCTGCTATTAATGGCCGGAACGGTAGCGGCCGATGAGAACGGAGGGGGAAGTGAAGGGGAGGCCAGCTTCGGGGGCCTGGCGGCTTTTGGAGTCGGTCTTGTGTTCACTGGGGTGGCGTATTATTCGCTCACCAAGAGGAGGCTCATAATAGAGCACCGAAAAGGGAGCCCCCAAATAGTGGTGAGACCGGAGAGGCCTTACATCACGGTTTTCGGCCCGGTTTATCCGATGACCGTCCACCACGCCTTTACGGTTACAGGAACTCTCCTTGCTCTGATCCACTTCGCCACCTGCAGGGACTACTCAACCCTGGCTGGAAAAGCCGGCCTTGGAATGGCGATAGTCCTGATCCTGATGAACATAAGCGGCTTCTACGGGCGGTACATCCACGTTAAGCTTGAGATGGCCGCGAGAAAAAAGCAGAGCGGGAAGCTTAAACGCTTAGCGGTTCTGCTGAGGAGGTGGAAGCTCTTCCACGTTGCCCTAGCCGGGCTCTTCCTGATTCTCCTTGGAATTCACATAGCGGCGGTTGGGGACTGAGCACTGGATTATTTTCTTCCCTACCTCAATTTTTCCAAAAACAACGATTCGAGATTTTCAGAAAACCTTATATCTAGGTTCGAACTCATATATATACTGGGAGAATAATATGGCCGTGAAAATGGGCATTAAGTTTTTTCGATGAAAACATTCTCAAGGACGGGTTCCCGGAGGGCTTCACGGTTCTTGTGGCAGGAGATCCCGGTGCTGGAAAGACTATCTTCGGCTCCACGTTCCTCTACAATGGTATGGATCAGTTTGGAGAGAAGGCAGTCTACGTTTCTCTTGCAGAGACGAAAGAAGACTTCTACGAGGAGATGAAGGGCCTCGGAATGGACTTTGAAAAGTACGAGAAAGAGGGCCTCTTCAAGTTCATCGACCTCGTGACCGTAACTCCTGAGACCGTTGAGAAGGAAATAGAGCTTATAATGAGTGAAATCCTCACCTTCCAGCCCAAGAGGATAGTTATAGACTCTATCAGCACCTTCGCCCAGCTCCTTGGGCTGAAAAAAACTAGGATGTTCCTTCACACAACACTCGGGAGGTTCATAAAGTCCTTTGGTGCAGTGGCTTTTCTCGTAGCGGAGAAGCCCCTCGGAAAGGAGGAGATAGGCTTCGGTGTTGAGGAGTTCGTGGTTGACGGCGTAATCGTGCTAAAGTATTCAAAGCTCGGAGAAATCGTGAGGAGAATCATGGAGATACCCAAGATGAGGAAGCGCTCCGTTGGGAGGGCAGAGTACGAGTACATCATAACCTCTAAGGGTATACACTTCCTTGAAATTCCGGAGCTCGTGAGGGGCACTGAAGAGGCATCAACCGAGAAGATAACAACTGGCATTGAAAAGCTCGACGAACTCCTCGCGGGGGGAGTATATCGTGGTTCAATAACGCTCCTTGTTGGAATGACTGGAACCGGAAAGACGACCTTCGGCCTACACTTTGCGATAACCAACGCCCTGCAGGGTAGGAAGGCGATTTACTTTGGCTTCGAGGAGCCGATAGGACAGTTAATTAGGGCCGCAAGGGGCTACGGGCTCCCCATTGATGAAGCACTCCAGAACGGGCTGAAGCTTGAAGGGTGGGTTCCCGAGGCCAAGAGTCCCGTTTACACATTCCTTAAGATGAAGCAAATGATAGACGAATTCAAGCCCGAGGTTGTGGTCATAGACAGCCTCACGGCATTGAGGGAGCACATGGATGACACAGAGCTCGCAAAGATGCTCCGCTACCTCAGCCTGCTCATCAAGGAGCACAACATTACGGCCTACATAACCCTGAACGCGGACACGAACTTCGAGACGGTGCCGTTCACGAAGGCCAGCACACTTGCCGACAACATCATCGGGCTCCGCTATGCAATCAACGAGGGGGTAATCGAGCGCTACCTCTCCGTGATAAAGGCTAGGGGCTCAAACCACTCCAAGAAAATCCACAGGTACGAGATAACCTCACAGGGGGTGGTTATATATGAATGTAAGGACAGAACGTTATAGTTAAGGCCGTTGTCCACTCGGTCGAGAAGGCAAACCCGACTCTCAAGTCTCTCCTGGAGTTGCAGCTCAAGACAACGACAGGACAGGGATTTGAGCTGGCGTACAACGACCCAAAACGCTTCAAGGAAGCGGTTTCAAAGCTCTTCGGCGAGTACAGCGCGAGGCTCCTTGAGATTCTCATTATAAGTTACTTCAGGGAGAAAGCCGGCCTCAAGGAGGACGTCAACAGCCTTGAGGAGCTCATTGAGTATATCAAGAGAGTTTACAGGTGACGAAGGATGAGCGAACCACTGGGCATTTTGGCCCAAGCCGTGGAAAGAATAAGCCCAACTCTAATCGAGTTCGAGCTGGGGAGTGATGTAGAGGTAATACTGATGAAACTCCTCTACAAGCTCCGTCCAAATTACAATGACTTTCTGATCATATCCTTCTACGACGGCTATGCGGCGTTCAGAAAGTACGTGGAAAACATCTTCGAGGAGGAGTACGTTAGGAGGGTGTTTGAGAGTGCCAAGCTCCTTTCGATAAACTCATTCCTTGAAGAGGACTTCAATCCACTGGAAGACTTAAAAACATCCCAGCCAGACATAATAGCGGGTAGGGCTCTCAGAATAACTGAAGCTCTTCCCCAAAGAACCCTCGTCCTCGTTCTTGGTCTTGATCTTTATGGCGTTAGAGATGGAGAGAAGAACCTTATCCAGCTCTTTCCGAGGTTAATGACAGTTCTTAACAGACGTGAAGGTTTCAGGACGATTGTGACGTTCAACACGGGCATATTCAGCCCTTCGGTGGTCAACATTCTCGGGAGCTTCGTCTTCAATGTTGTCAAGGTCGGCCTCGAAGTTGAAGGTAAGGAGATCAGGCGTTACATCCAGTTCATCAGGACGCCCTTCCTCGAGCACAACCTTGAAAAGTGGTACTACACGCTGATAGGCAAGATTGTGACGTTTAGAAAGGAGGAATAAAGGAGCATCATGCCTGAAGATGCTCTTCCTCCCTTCTTAGCTTTTCTCTAACCTCGTCCCTTATCGGCTTTAAGGCCTTTGCATACTTCTCAAGCGTTTTGAGCAGTCTCTCAACTCTTTCCTTGTACTTCTCGTCCTTCAGCTCATCACCCTCGAATATATCATCCACGTTGTAGAACAGCACCTGACCAACTGGGAGCATGCGGTAGTTCACCGTTGCCAATCTAAGCTCTTGGAGGAGCCTAACTCCGCCGGTTACCACCGAGACCGTCACTATTCCCACTGGGAGGGCCTTGTATTCGTCAAATATCGTGTCGAGGAGTATCTTAAGCTCGCCGGGGTAGCCCCCGTTGTACTCCGGGGCGACTATAACAAGAGCATCGGCCTCAAGTATCCCCTTCCGATAGCGCTCCATCTCGGGGGTTACCTTCCAGCGGTGGGTGTAACAGAGGAGGTAGTCCTTGACATCTATAAGCTCGGCCTCCCAGCCGAGTTCAGAGGCTTTTCTGGTTATGTACTCGGCGACCTTCTCGCTCTTTCTACCTTCCCTTGCCGTTCCGAGAACTATCTTGACCTTCATAGAACCACCGAGTTGGGTTCGCTCGGTAGTATTTTAAATTTGCTCTTCAAAATGAAAGGTTTTGAAATTCGAAATTTCCCATTTTGTTAGACAAACCTTTTTAAGTTAGAGTGCCCTAACCATCGGTGAGGTGAATTAAATGGTCAAGGTTGGAGAAACCGTACCGGACTTCGAGGCGGATGCCTACTTCCCGGAGAAGGACGACATTGGAAAGCTGAAGTTTTCAGACTACAGGGGCAAGTGGGTTGTTTTGGCGTTCTATCCTGCGGACTTCACCTTTGTCTGCCCGACGGAGCTTGAGGAGCTGGCCGACTACTACGAGGAATTCAAGAAGGAGGGCGCCGAGATAATAAGCGTCTCAACTGACACAGCTTACGTTCACAAGGCTTGGCACGACGCTTCACCGGGGATAAAGAAGATAAAGTATCCGATGCTGGCAGATCCCGCTGGCAAAGTCAGCAGGCTCTTTGGAACGTACATCGAGGACGAGGGCGTTTCCTGGAGAGCGACGTTCATAATAGACCCGGACGGGAAGGTGGTCCACATGGAGATGCATGATCTGAGCATAGGCAGGAGCGCAAAGGAGATCCTCAGGAGGCTCAGGGCTTCCAAGTACGTTCGCGAACACCCCGGAATGGTCTGCCCCGCAAGCTGGGAGCCGGGTAAGGAGGCTTTGGAGGTCAGCCTTGACCTCGTGGGGAAAATCTGACCACTATCAGTGCATTGTTCACTTTCTTTTTGAAAGTTTGGCACCCCTAATTTTTCACTTTTGTTCAACTACTCAAACGTATTTTTGATGGCACCCGGTGCTCTTTAGTTGGGTGGGAATAACTTCGGGATTTTTGTGCGATACACGATACTTGATGCTTTTGACATCGAACCTTAGGGTTTGACATGTGGAATATCAGGTTTTTCTCCTCTGAATCGTATACTTGGGGTTCTGGGCCTTCAATTTAGCAAAGGTAAAACTCATAAGTTGGCCAATTAATTTTAGACTGACCTAAAGAATGGGAGGTGGACTCATGAGTGTTGGCGCTTTCCTCATAACGTTCAGGGAGGTATTTGAGGCCGCCATAATAGTGGCCATAATAATCGCTTATCTGCGCAGAACCGGGAGGGAGAAGCAGGTAAAAGACGTGTGGATAGGTGCCGCGCTGTCTGTTGGAGTTAGCCTGCTCCTTGGAGTTGGAGTGCTGAAGTTCTACGGTGGGCTTGAGGAGACCGAGCTCTTCGAAGGTGTGGCCTCCTATCTTGCGGTAATAGTTCTCACCAGCATGATATACTGGATGGCAACAAAGGGAAGGGATATAAAGGCTGAGATAGAGAGCAAGGTGAGCACGGCCATAGCCCCGCTTGCCCTCATCAGCTTCACATTCATAGTGGTCTTCAGGGAGGGCCTTGAAACGGTGCTCTTCCTCACGCCCTTCATGACCCAGGACTTAAGTGGAACCCTAGTGGGATTGGTGGCTGGTCTCGTGGGAGCGTCGATCCTGGCGTACCTCATCTACGGCGTTGGAATGAGGATAAACCTGAGGAGGTTCTTCTACTACAGTTCGATACTCCTCGTCTTTGTTGCCGCTGGACTAGCCGGCTACGGAACCCACGAGCTCATAGAGTGGGGCGAGGAAGAGGGACTCAGTCTTGGGGCACTTGGGGCGACCGCCTACGACCTGGGGATTCCAAGTGACAGTGTATGGCACCACAATGGGGCAATAGGCTCTGTCTTTGCAGTTCTCTTCGGCTACTCTACCAGTATGGAGTGGGGCAGGGTGCTGGTTCAGTTCGGCTACCTGCTCCTCGGCCTCTACCTCGTGCTGAGGGCCTATGGAAAGGAACCCTCTGTGAGGCCAAAGAAGGCCAACGCCAGGAGCGCTTCCTGATCTATCTATTGTCATTGTTTTCTTTTCCCATTCCTGTGCTTAAGGGGATGAGTTCGATCAATCTCATCTCAGGTTCTACGCGTATGAATCCCGGTGGTCCCCCGCAGGAGAAGGGTGGGATACTGGACTCCTGTGGTAGAGATACCCTAGTGTACCGTGAGCTGGAGGGCAACGAAAGGAATTCGGGCCTCTTTTCAGAGCTTCATGGGATACTCAGAATAGAGAAGATACCCACACGTCGGCGGTTTCCTACGGTGGCAGGATTATCTCCGTAGTTGAGGGGCCTTTGAGGCGAAAAGGGTTCAGGAGATGGTGGATGAAACCATCAAGGAAGGGTTCGTCCTGATGTTCCTTTCCAGCGGGACTTACCTCGTTGGAGGTGGGAGGGGGAGAAGCTGAAGGGTCTCTTCCTGAGGGGGGAGGCAGTACACACTTCTGCCCAGCAATGTATAAAAAGGTGAAAACAGACTCACCCATGGTGAAGACCATGGAGTTTTACTATGTCAGGCGCTTTGAGGAGGATCTCGATTTCATCTGGGAGCGCTTCAAGAAGAGGCTAGAGGAGGCTGGCTTCCTTCTGATAGGTGAGAGGATACCTGTTGCGATAACCGAGACCGAGAACGGAATCATAGCCGACTACCACCTGCTCTTTATTTGCCACCGAGAGCTTGTGGAGGAGCTCGTTAAGATAGACCCTAACATAGGCGCCCTACTCCCCTGCACCGGCTTCGGCTACCGCAAGGAGGATGGAAACTACCTGGGGGTTACACTGCCCAGCGTCGCCTGGAGGATAGCGGGAGAGGGGGTCGTGGAGCTGATGAAACCTATGGAAGAGCAGGTGAAGGAGATAATAGACTCTCTGTGACTTGCATTTCTCAAAAATCAGCCCCTTTCAATTTCTCGTTCTGGAAATAATAAGCCCAATAAGCTTTGCTTCCTATCCCCCATTGGTGATGTGGATGAACAGGGTTGTTTTGAAGATACCGAACATGAGCTGTAAGCACTGCGTCATGAGGATAGAGAAGGCCATAAAGAGCGTTGGGGCCGATGGAAGGGCTGATCTCGAAACCAAAACGGCCGTGGTTGACTTCGACCTCGGAAAGACGAGGCTGGAGGAGGTAATTAAGGCCATCCAGAGGCACGGCTACGAGGTGGAGGTGGTCTGAATGCCCATTGATCCCGTCTGCGGGATGGAAGTCGGCGAGGACACCAGTTTTAAGGTAGAATACCGGGGCAGGATGTACTACTTCTGCTCCCCCGGGTGTAAGGCTGAGTTCGAGGCGAACCCTAAGAAGTACGTCTGGGACGTGGAGGACTCTCCCCATCACGGTCACTCACACCGCAGGATGCAGCGCATGGGCGGGTGCCACCACTGATGCCAGCCCTTATTTTTCTGTTTCTGGATGTGTTTAGCATGGAAAACTACGATTTTCTCGTCATCGGCGGCGGTGCCGCAGGATTTGCCGCGGCCCTGAAGGCCGATGAACTGGGAGTAAGGACGCTTATGGTCAACAGGGGGCCGATAGGCGGGACATGTGTAAACGTCGGCTGTGTCCCAACCAAATACCTACTAACGGCCCTGGAGCTCAAGAGAAGGACGCTGGTAAACCACTACTCCGGTCTGAGCTTCACCCTTGGGGAGTTTGACTTTGAAAAACTGCTGGGCGGGAAAGATGAGCTCGTAACAAAGCTCAGGAAGGAGAAGTACGAGAGAGTTCTGGAGAGCCTGGAGAACGTGGACTACATCAACGGCTCCGCGAGGTTCATCTCAAACTGTGAAATCGCGGTAAACGGCGAGAAGATCAGGTTCAAAAAGGCCCTCATAGCGACGGGGGCAAAGCCACGGATCCTAGCAATAGACAGCGTTGAGGAGGTGGAGGACAGAATTCTGACGCACATTGAGGCCCTTGAGCTAAAAAGGGTGCCCGACTCGGTTGTGATAATCGGGGGAGGACCCAAGCGTTGGAGTTTGCTCAGATCTTCGCAAGGGTCGGGAGCAAGGTAACTCTCCTACAGAGAAGCATAAGGATAATGCCGACCGCCGAGCCCGAGCTGACAATAGAGCTTGAGGAGGCTCTGGGAGAAGAGGGAGTTAACATAAACACATCCGTGGAAATAAGACGCCTTGAACGGACCGAGAGCGGAGTTAGAGTCCACGCCGAGGTGGAGGGCGAGGAAAGGGTGTATGAGGCACAGTACGTGTTCTTTGCCGCTGGGAGGAGTCCAAACACCCGCGGGTTAAACCTTGAGAACACCGACGTGAAAACTGACGAAAAGGGCTTTGTTGTTGTGGATGAAACGTTGAAGGCGGGCAAAAACATTTACGCGGCTGGAGATGTGATAGGTGAGCCTATGTTAGAGACAGTGGCGGCCAAGGAGGGCTTTATCGCGGCAACAAACGCACTGGAGGGAAAGAATACTAAAATGGAGTACAGGGTTGTTCCAAGGGTGGTCTTCACCGACCCCCAGCTGGCGAGCGTTGGACTGACCGACAGGGAAGCCTCAAAGTCAAGAAGGTGCCTCTACAACACCGTTGAGTTTTCGAACGTCCCGAAGGCGAGGATTCTCGGGGAGGAGCGGGGGCTGATCAAGATGGTCGTGGACGACGAAACAGAGAAGATCCTCGGGGTTCACATCCTGGCTTACAACGCTGCTGAAATGATCCATGAGGCGGGGATGATAGTGAGGAACAGCATGACCCTTGACGACGTGATAGAGACCCTTCACGTCTTTCCGACGATGAGCGAGGCGATAAAGCTTGCCGCGCTTTCCTTCAAGGGGGACGTATCTAAGATGCCGTGCTGTGCGATGTGAGAGCAATCTTCTCTTTTATGGGCCCTTTAGGGGTTTCACCATCCTGTAGAACCCGTACCTTTCCCCTGCAAGCTCCATCTCGTGCTCCCTCTCGATGGTGTAGCCGAGCTTTTTGTAAACCGCTATCGCTATCTCGTTGTCCCTCTCAACGTCCAGAGCGATTCTCTTCGCTCCGCTCTCTCCCGCCAGCTTCTCGGCCTTGAGCATTAGGGCTTTTCCTATCTTCTTTCCCCGGAACTCGGGATAAACAGCAACGTTGCTGATGTAATAGTCGTCCTCCTCAAGCTTTCCGCCCCCAGACCTGGCGCTTATGAAAGCCGGGAGCCGCTTGAGAAAGTCGAAGCCGAGAACTTTCAGCATGAGCCAGCCCGTTTTACCCTCTTCTTTGTGTTTAGATCTCCAGGAGTAGCTGAGGAGCATACCAACTATCTTCCCCTCATATCTTGCAAAGACCACGTGCTCGTGGCTGAAGAGGTTGCCTTTTTTTCATAAATGCAATCTCAAAGAACTCTTTGAACTTTTCTCCCAGAAGGCTTGGGAAGTACTCCGGAGCTGAGATGCGCATGAGTTCCACAAAGTGCTCGGCCTCTTCATCGGTTCCCTCTGCAGGTTCGATAGTGACTTTCGGCATGGTATGTATTGGAGTAAGAAGTATATTAAGATTGGCCGGCCTGCGCTGAAGAGATCAAAACAACACATATGTTTTTATGAGGTTCAAACAGGAACAGAAAGAAATGAAAGAAAAGAAATGTCCTAAACCCTGCAGAGGTAGATCAAAACACGAGTTCAACCCAGTTCTCGCGCCTCTTCTTGTATATTCTAACTAATCCCATTTCCTCAAGGCGCTTGAACATTCTCCAAGCTGTAGTCGTCGGAATCCTTAGGACTTTTTTGATCTCAGCTTGAGGTGCTTTACCTCCCCTGTCGTAGAGGTAGAGGAGAGCCCTTACTTCATCCGTTGAGAGATCCATATTCTCTAGTTGCCTCTGGAATTCTTCTCTGCTTAATGGAAGGGCGCTGTCACTTGTGGAGTTTTTGGGGGAGTGCTTTTTTGTGAATAGATATACACCAACGACCAATACCGCCGCGATGAGTATGGCATAAAGAGGCCATTTTGTACCCTGTTTGTCTCCCCGTTGGGCTACAGGAAAGGATTCATTCCTGGTTTCTGACTCCAACGACGCCGGTACTGGGTTCTTCTCGATTATATATGAGACACTGATGTTTCCTGGGGGCATCACAAGTTTATTATTGTGGATTTTGAGTGGAGGTGAAGTCAGCCCTACTATTACAGTATTCTCTGGGAAGTCAATTGTTACCGGAACCTCGGATGTTAGGTTAATAGTCCAGATAGGTCCCTCTTTGAAAGTTAAGTCCGGGGTGTAGTATGTAACCTTGATAGCGGTCACATTTTCAAAGTAGGCCGATAGGGTATAGTTATTCAGCTTGTAGAGGAGGGGGTTGTTGTTTTCATCACCAACCATTAGACCCTTCACGTTTTTACCGAGCAGGGGAACATCAACTACTACGGTATATTCATCGGGAACTATAATCTGCGTTACTTTCACGTATCCATCCTCATACACAGAGAGTTCCAGAGTCTCCACCGTGTACTGGCCCAAAGCTGGACTGGAAAGAACAGAAAGCAGGAAAATGCTGAGTACGATGGCTTTCTTATTCACTTGCATCCCTCCTGTGTTCAGCTGTCGTCTTCGTCTTCATCAAAAGACCCATCGGATTCATAATTGTAGTTCTCTTCATAGCTTTCGGTCTCATTCTCGTCTTCCCACTTGTATTTTTCTGTAGAGTTGTACTCATTGTAATATTCCTCTCGCCCTTCTTCCCAGTTCTCGCGCTCTTGGTAGCTCTCGTTGTAGGAGTATCCTGAATCTTCTTCCTTATATTCCTCATAGTACTCTTCGCTGTCTCCCCTCTCGCAGTAGCGTTCATAGTAGGAATAATCAGAGCCTTCTTCCCTGTATTCCTCGCAGTATTCTTTGAGGTACTCTTCGTAAAATTCCTTTTGGACTTCTCTGATTTCGTCGATTATGTCCCTCAGCTCATCATTTAGGTTGTTGATTAGCTCCAGCGCCTCCTCATATTCGCCTTCCTTTATAAGTTCATCCACCTGGCTCATGATGTCCTGGAGCTCTTCCCGATAGTCCTGTAATATGTCCTGAATTTCTTCTTGATAGTCCGATGGGTATGTGACGTTAGATATTTGAGTCAGGTTTTCTATCAGGTTCATAAGTTCCATGGTCTCGTTTATCTGAACGTTGAGCTTGGAGATAAACGTCAAAGCTATGTCCTCCGATTTCATTGAGAGCATCTGCGGGATCAGTTCCTCTTCAATAGCATCACTTAGCTTGTCCTTGAGGTCTTCAGCAACTTCAAGATCACGCTCAAGGGAGGAAATATCCCCGCTGGCTATGTCCTTTCTCACTTTCCCATAGGCTTCTGCCGTCTGGTTGTACAGTTCAATGAATTTTGAAACATCTATTCCCAGCTGTGAAGCCTCGTTCAGAACTTCTTTGACATAGGAGAGGTATTCACTAGCCCTATTAAGTTCTGCCTGGGCTTCAATTACCAGTTCTTCCTGTTCTTCTGTTTCGTTTTCGGGTTCTTCCTTTTCCTCCGGAGCCAATTCTTTGATGATATCCTTGTATTCGCCCATGGCTTCCATTGCGAGTTCTATTGAAAGCTGGTAGTTAGAACTGTTATATGCCATCCATGCTCTTTCTCTGATGGCCTCTGTCTCGTTAAAGTCCCTTACGATTTCGTTATCTACGTTTGGTGTGGCACTAATCAAAGCGCTGGTATAATTTGAGAGCTTCTCCAGGATGATTAATAATCCGTAGGCCTGCTCCGCAAGACTTACGTTGAGGGTAGCATTAGAGGGAACACTGCCGCCTTGGTCTGATGATGTTGTTCCGTTTGAAGTTGTTACATTGCTTGCCAGCCCTAGGGTAGCAAACAGCAGGAGTACGAATATTGTGGCACCAATAATTTTCTGCGGGTCCATTTCGTTCACCTCATGCTCTAATACTCTATTCCTGGTATTTTAGGAAAGCGGTGAAATTTGAACATTTCATCTGCTTTCTCGGAATTTCATATTATTTCTCCCAACCAAACATGACCCTGTTTGACTGTTGGTTCCATATTATTTTTCTTTTATTCGAAAACACGGCTATACTTGCCTTTCCTGAACTGGATGAACAGTAATTTCCTCTTCTCCCTGTACTTGAACTTCCGGAAATAGCTGAGGTACTTGCTATCCTCCCCTCATGCCCTTCAAAGACCACATGCTCGTGGCTGGGAGTATCCATCCTGGGAGGAGCGATATCGACGAGCCCTCTGGACTGTTCTTCTCAGAAGAATTGGAAGTATTTGGGACTGGGATATGTGGATTGAAAATTATTGACAGAACATGTCTGACACAGAAGAGAAAAAGAAATATCACATCTCCCAGGTGAGGGGGATCAAAACACGAGTTCGACCCAGTTCTCCCTCCTCTTCTTATAGACTCTCACAAACCCCATCTCCTCAAGGCGCTTAAACATCCTCCATGCGGTCGTCTTGGGGATGTTAAGCATCTTTTTCACCTCAGCCTGGGTGGTTCTGCCTCCTCTGTCGTAGATGTAGAGGAGCACCCTTATCTCGTCGCTGTTAAGGTCGCTCTCCTCCAGCTTTCTCCTGTATTCTTCCCTGGTCATGGGGAGGGCAACCTTTTCATCTTTGGACTTCTCTCCTTTTCTCTTCAGGACTGAGTACCCTGCACCGAGGGACGCGAGGCCCAGAGCCGGTAGCAGGTAGATGAGCCAGTTCACGCCGCTCCCTTTGTTTGGGGATGCCTCAGGAGGGACTCCACTGAGATTACCGCCGCTGGAGGAATCTCCCGAATAGGCCGGGTCATTGGCCGAGAACTTCTCAATTACGTACGAGATGCTCACGTTTCTAGGGGGCATTACGAGGTGGTTCTTATCCACCTGGAGGGGCACCTCATTCAGCTTGACAACAACCGCGTTATCGGGAAGGTGAATTCTCACAGGGACGTTGGATGTGAATTTAATCTTCCACACCGGGCCTTCCTTGGAAGTGAGGGCGGAAGTATAATATATGATTTTGATCAAGCTCGCGTTCTCAAAATACGCCGTTAGGGTTGAGTTGGCTATCTCGTAGGGGATTGGAGAACCTGCTTCATCTACCACCATAACGCCCTGAGGAGACTCATCCAGCAGGGGAATACTAACAGCGACGGTGTATTCAGCGGGCCTTACGGCCTGAACGACCTTAACGTACCCATCGGGGTAGACAACCAGTTCATTAAATTCTACCGTGTACTGCGCCGCAGAGAACGGAAGGAACAATGAAAGGAAAAGGAAAGCGGCTAAGACTTTTTTAAGCACTTGGACTCACCTCCTGTCTTCCCGTTTTGATTCAGCCGCCCCACCAGCCGCTGCAGTTTCCGCATCCACCTGACCCGCCGGAGTCGTCATTTGAATCATTGTCACCCTGGTCGTTGTTCCCGCTGTCATCTGAGCCGGTTCCTGAGCCACCTGTATTGCCCTGGTCATTGCTACCATCATCCATACTGCCGCCCGTATCTCCAGTACTGTCGTCCTGGTCGTTGTTTCCCGTCTGGTTGCTGTCCAGCATGCCGTTCCAGCCCGTGGTCTCGTTGTCTGCTTCGGTACTGTTAGTCTGGTTCGTTGTCCAGTTGCCGTTGTTAGCTCCCGTCCAGTTCTCGCTCCAGTCGTCGTATGTCGTGCCGTGCCCGGTACCGTTTCCGCGGTGGCTGTCCTCCTGGTTCATCCAGCCCCCGCCCATGCTTCCGTTACTGGAGGCTCTCCAGTTCATTCCCTCTTCATCATCGCTCCACCATGGATCGTTCCATCCTCCCATGCTGCCCATTCCCATGCTGTTCCAGCTCCCGTTCTGGCTCATGCCCATTCCTGTGCCCATGTGGTCAGTCTCCTCATTCCACCAGCCGGTTCCCATCATGGTGCCCATTTCTCTCTCCCACTGCCCCCACCAGCTCTGGTTGCAGTACTTCTGGTAGTCCTGGCTCATGGGCTGGGTCGTCGTGTTGGCGTACTGACCGCAGTAGTCCATCATGTAGCCGTTGCGGAACTCGAGGGCCATCTGTCCTATTTCACTTATGGCTTCCTCCAGCTCGAGGTTTATCTCCCTTACCATGCGCAGGGCCATCTCGTACCTGCCTGCGTCAATAAGCCTCTGAACCATCGCAAGCATGTTCTGGAGCTCTGCCTTCCTCATTTCGATCATCCTCATCATCATAGATGCTCTGGGGTCGTCGGCGCTGGAGTTTCCTATCACGCTCTCCATGAGTGCCATCAGCTCGGCGGTTCTGTTGAGCTCGGCCTCAAGCTTTTTCGTGAAGGTTTCGGCTATGTCGCCGGCGCTTGCCGAGAGTATCTCCCTGACGAGCCTTTCAACAGCCATTTCAAGCTGCATCCTGAGGCTCTCGGCGGTTCTCATGTCGCTCCTGAGGCTGGTCATATCGCCGTTCTTTATGTCCGCTTCAACCCTGCTGTAGGCCTCAGCGGTCTGGTTGTAGAGCTGTGAGGCCTGGGTGGTGTCAATACCGAGTTTTGAGGCCTCATCTATTATCTCAGCGGCGTAAGCGAGGTACTCCTTAGCCCTCTGGAGTTCAACACTCGCCCAGTAGAGCGCCTGGTTCCCCATACTTGAGTTCATCTGCTGCATATCTCCTGAGGGAACTACCCTCTCGATCACAAGCTCGTAGGCCTCCATCGCACTCATCGCTGTGGTGATCGCCTCGCTGTAGTTGCCGGCATTGTATGCCGCCCATGCACTCATCCTGAGGCTTTCCGCTTGGGCATAGAGGTTCATAGTTTCGTTGTCAACGGTACTTGAGTTGTTGATCAGGTCTTGGGTATAGTTGGCCACCCTATCAAGTATGGTAAGCATGTTGTATGCCCTCTCTTGGAGGGTGGTGTTGGCAGTCGCGTTCACCCCTGCTTGGAGGATTCCGTCGTTGCTGCCGCCCCCTGTTCCGGTCACGTTGCTGGCAAACGCCTGCCCGCCCGCGAGGAGCAGGGCGAGCAAAAGGCCTGCAATCAGTTTCTTCATTCTCTTCACTTCATCCCACATATCGCATCACCAATCTAATCTTGAGTCTCAGCTTATTTTAGGGAAACGGCGGGATTTTAGGGTTTCAATGGGTTTCTCAAGGTTTCATTGGTTTAACAATCCGCGTAAATCCACCTGTTTTGCGAAAGTAGAGAGTCAATCGGCTTTTTGCTGTTGTGTATTACATCCGTCCAACTGTTCTTCCACGGCAAGGTTTATAAACATTTGCACAAATGCTCAAATGTATAGGTGATGAAAAATGACAGAGGTATGTAATGTGTATGAAGAACATCTTGACAAAATCCTGGAGGCCCAGGCAAAGCTCCCAGATGAGGAGACCGTATTGGAGGTGGCTGACTTCTTCGGTGCGCTGGGCAACCCTACGAGGCTTAAAATCCTGCTGGCACTCATGGAGGCGGGAGAGCTCTGCACATGCGATCTATCGGCGGTAACGAAGCTTTCGGTATCCGCCATTTCACACCAGCTCAGAATACTCAAGGACAGGAAGATAGTCGCCTACCGCAAGGAGGGCAAGAACGTCTTCTACCGCCTGGATGATGAGCACATCAAGGATATCCTGAGGACAGCCATGAATCACCTGTCGGAGGTGAGATGATGCCCAAGAAGCTCAAGCTTGAGGGCCTCGACTGCGCGAGCTGCGCCTACGAGATAGAGGAGGCCCTGAAGAAGGAGGGTTTTGAATTCGCGGTGGTCAACTTCGCCACCAAGGAGGCTGTGATAGAAGGTGATATTGAGAAGGCTAAAGAGGTAATCAAAAAGGTCGAGCCCGACGTTGAAGTTCTGGAGGAAGATGAGCACGGGCATGGCCACAGCCACGAGCATGAGGAGGATGAAGACTACTGGAAGACCGTGTACATGATAGGGACTTCCTTAATCCTCTTTGCTATAGGTATAATACTGCGCTACTACTACGGCATGGACAACGCCTTCGTGTTTGGGATTTTCCTGGCGAGCTACCTCATCTCCGGCTGGAAGGTGCTGAGGAGCGCCGTTATCAACTCCCTTCACGGCAACCTCTTCGACGAGAACTTCCTCATAGCTGTGGCAACTGTGGGCGCTTTCCTGATCAGGGAGTATCCGGAAGGAGTGGCAGTCATGCTCTTCTACGTCGTCGGTGAGTTCTTCCAGGACATGGCCGTTGACAGGTCGAGGCGCTCGATAAGGGCCCTGCTGGCCCTCAAAGCAGAGTACGCCAACCTGCTCCGGAACGGCGAGGTCGTCCAGGTTAAGCCGGAGGAGCTTAAGGTGGGAGATATAATCCTCATCAAGCCGGGCGAGAAGGTTCCCGTTGACGGCGTTGTCATCGAGGGAACCTCGACTGTGGACACCTCCGCCTTAACAGGCGAGAGCGTGCCGAGGACGGTAAAAGAAGGAGAGGAAATCCTCTCAGGGATGCTCAACCTCAGCGGCCTCCTCAAGGTCAAGGTTACCAAGGAGCTGAGTGAGTCAACCATCTCGCGCATCCTTGAGCTCGTCGAGAACGCGAGTGCGAGGAAGGCAAAGACTGAGAAGTTCATAACGCGCTTCGCCCACTACTACACTCCCGCTGTGGTTGGAATAGCAACGCTGATAGCCCTCGTTCCGCCGCTCGTGACGGGGAGTCCCTTTACTCCCTGGGTGTACAGGGCGCTCGTGATACTCGTTATCTCGTGCCCCTGTGCCCTCGTCCTCTCGATTCCGCTCGGATACTTCGGAGGCATAGGCAGGGCAGCGAAGGAAGGAATACTCGTCAAGGGCTCCAACTACCTGGATGCACTCAAAGAGGCCACGATAGTGGCCTTCGACAAGACTGGAACCCTCACCAAGGGAGTCTTCAAGGTCACGAAGGTTGAAACGAGGAACGGCTTCAGTGATGGAGAGATCATTAAATTCGCGGCACTGGCTGAGGCTCACTCCAACCACCCCATAGCGAAGGCAATCAGGGACGCCTACGGGGGGGAGATCAACGAGGCCGAAGTTAAGGAGTATGAGGAGATAGCGGGCCATGGCGTCAGGGCAAAGATTGGGGACGTCGAGGTTATGGTCGGAAACGACAGACTCCTCCATAGGTTCGACATTGAACACGACACCTGCCGCGTGAAGGGAACGGTCGCTCACGTCGTCATCAACGGAAAGTACGCGGGCTACATCATAATCTCCGACGAGATAAAGGAGGACTCGCCCACAGCCGTGAAGGAGCTCAAGCGCCTCGGGGTGAAGAAGGTCGTCATGGTTACGGGCGATAGCAGGGAAGTGGCGGAGGAGATAGCAAAACAGATCGGCCTCGACGACTTCTACGCGGAGCTTCTCCCCGAGGACAAGGTGAAGGTCATAGAGGATCTTGAGAAGGAGAAGGGCGACGGTAAAGTTGTCTTCGTCGGGGACGGCATAAACGACGCTCCCGTCTTGGCCAGGGCAGACGTTGGCGTTGCAATGGGTGCCCTCGGAAGCGACGCGGCAATAGAGACTGCAGACGTTGTCATAATGGACGACAAGCCCTCGAAGCTTCCGCGGGGCATCAAGATAGCAAGGAGGACGCAGAGAATAGTCTGGCAGAACATAATCTTCGCTCTCGCCGTCAAGCTGTCCTTTATCGGGCTCGGAATCCTTGGAGAAGCGACAATGTGGGAGGCAGTGTTCGCGGACGTTGGAGTGGCCCTCATAGCGGTCTTCAACGCGATGAGAATTCTGAGGTGATGGCATACAGGATGAGCTTTTGAATTTTTATTTTTCATTTATTGGGGATTGGACTAAGAGAGTCTCTGAAAGGAGAAAGCCTCTCTCCATCTTCTGGCTGCAATATGACTATACGCCTTTTTAGCACCCAACATCGAGCTTGAGGACCCCTATTTGAAGAGAAGCACCGAAAATACAAAGGGCACTTCCGAAATGCCCTCATCTTCTGACGGGTTAGAGATTTTAGTTAGAATGCCCGGAAAGTCCTATTGGCTTCCGGCTTCAATTACTGGGGAAGATGACCTAATTGTTTGTCCAGGAGAAAGTCTTATATACAACCACAATATTATAGTCTATTACAAGAATATTCGAGGCGATTACATGTGTAATGAAAGACAATGCAAACCCCCGGAAAACGCTCCACCAAAGTGGCTTCGACTTCGCAATTTTGTTAGAGCCCTCCGGTTCCAGACCAGATGGCTGATTATCGAGTGCATTGGGGAAGATAGCAGGAGCACAAATGAGATTTATGACTGTTTGACCAAAAAAGGAGAGCAACTAACGAAATCTGGGCTGTATTATCATCTTTCTGAACTCAAAAATGCGGGCATCATAGAAGTTGCCGGGTATATAGAGGATGGAGCCGGTGCCCCAGAGAAGTTATGGAAACTCAAGACCAAGAAGATCGTGATCAATTTGGTGGGGGAGGAGTGAGTGAAATGAGTATCACTGCAATTATTATTAATCTCATGGCCCTCGTCAGCCTTTTAATCGCATTTATTAAGGATAGAGAGAAAGCGAAAAAATCGCTCAAAATAGCAGGAAAGTCATTTGTCAGAATGTTCCCCATGGTGCTTACGATCATATTCATCATCGGGTTGCTTCTCGGGTTTGTTCCGCCTAGCCAGATATCAAGATTCATAGGCGAGCAATCCGGAATTGGTGGTGTGTTGCTTATCGGAACATTGGGGGCTATCATGCATATCCCTGCCCTGCTGTCCTTCCCGTTGGCAGCCTCCCTTCTTGAAGGCGGGGCATCAGTCACTGCAGTCGCGGCTTTCATCACAACATTAACCATGATTGGAATAGTCACTCTGCCCTTGGAGATAAAGGAGCTCGGAAGAAAAATGGCTCTTCTCCGGAACGGCTTAAGTTTCATCATAGCAATCATCATTGCCCTTATCATGGGGGCGATACTTTGAAGAAGCAAAAGGATGAAAGAAACACGAGGAAAGAAATGGTACGGGACTTAATTATACTTGGGATAACCCTACTTGTCACGGCAGTCCTTTTAGTAGCGTTTCCCGACAGGAGAGGCCCGGTAATCAAAACTTCATGGAACTTCTTTCTCGAAATGATTCAGATACTTCCGGCTGTGATGGTGTTGCTGGGTCTCTTCGCGGTCTTTGTGCCGAATGAGGCTGTGGTAAGGTACCTTGGAAAAACATCTGGGATAAAGGGCATTTTCCTTGCTATACTCCTTGGTACTTTGCCAACTGGGCCACTTTACGTTGCATTCCCAATAGCCTCCGCACTGCTCAAAAAAGGCGCGAGGATATCAAACATAATCCTATTTCTTTCAGCATGGGCTTGTATAAAGATACCGCAGGAAATGGTGGAACTGCAGTTTCTCGGAGCGCGGTTTATGCTGGCAAGGCTTACCCTAACGGTCATCTTTGTGGTCATCATGGCGCTTGCTATAGAATGGATAATGAGATGGAGTGACGGGGAGAGGGAAGCAGAAAGTCCTGCCTGAGTCCTCTCGACATTTGTGATGATTCTAATAGGGATGGACAAAATGATGCTTCCGTTAGAGGATGTGGAGAAGTTCAGGTTTTTACAATTGTTGTCTCTGAGAAGAGGTAGCGGGAGATATAAATTACTGCCGCCAAAGGAGAAGGAGAAACTTGGGGCCCGCTGTGCCCGTTTCATTCCGCCCTCTTTCCTTTAAGGGCCTCATCAAGGGCCCTGCAGGCTTCCAGGGCCGCCAGCATCACGGCCTCTGCGGAATCGTGATATCCGAGCTCATAAGCCGCCCTGGCGCTTTCTATGAGGTTTTCAATTTCCAGCATGAGGTTTGCGACCTCGGGGGAGATTGTTTCTTCGGCACCCACCGTTTTGAGCAACTTCAGTTCAAACTCAACGCCCTCAAGTGTGGCGTAGATATCCTTAGTAGGGGTCTTCTCTGCGGCGCTGAACACCTTCTCCATGCTCCCCATATAGTTGATCTGTGCGGTTGTGCCTGGGTTCATCCAGTCCGCTCCACCCATAATCTCTATATTACTTACAATCTTTCCACTCTGCATGTTGCATCACCATATTCTACTTGTTCACCCTACTATTTCAGGGAACCGGCGGGAAGAGAGCGTTCCAACGGGTTTCACGTGAAAAGCCCCACTTGGATTTGGAAAGTTGAGGGCCGTTCTGGTTCACGCGGTTTCAGCAGGTTTCAAACACGCAAAGCACCATTTAAATGCCAGAATCACAGTGATATAAAGCACACGGGGCGTTTTTACACTCTCTCCGAGGGGTGGCTTTCTACCTTCATGCAGGAGTGTTGTGTTTTGGGCATATAACAGGCTCCTGAAAGCGGAGTTCGGTACTGGACTGTCCTCCAATCAGGAAGACATTCCCTCATCGCAAAGGTTCCCAACGGCTAAACAGACCCCAGACCGATAAACTACCTCCCGGACGGTAGCATGGCCCATATTATTTTGATTAGCTATTATTAAGTTTGTAACCATCTTCTTGTTCAAAAGATTTTTATACTTTAATAGATAACATGTGTTGGTGATTTCCATGGCGAACTTTGGACTGTGGTGGATCAGATGGAATGGCTCGAACTACGAATCGAGAATGAGCGGGAGCCTAAATGAGTTTAGAGAACTAGGTTTTGGCTATGCTGTAGTACTAGGACAGCCAGCTCACATCCAGTATACCGGAGATGCAGAGACTGACGCATATAACCTTTCAGAATATCTGAGTGAGCACATGAACATGCCATACTATGTTACAATACCTTTCTTTACGCCCTCAAAGACACCTCGTGGCAACATAACAGGAAGTTTTGAAGGGTCCTATTGGGAAAAATGGATCAATGTATTTACTGGATCATCAGACCCTAATTTAAGGGGATTCTATTGGAGCCTTGAGAATGCTTGGATGTTTAAACAGGATCAGATAGAGAGGGGAGTGGGAATCTCCCACGAATTGATCAAAGAAATGTCACAAAAGATACACAGCACGGGATTTGAATTCATCTGGATTCCAAGTGTACCAACAATGAATATTGAGGGGACGAATATATTCCCCTGGTATTATCCTCCAAACTATCCCGGAGCCTGCGAATATTTTGACTATATTTTCGCACAGCCAAATTATTATATGGGCCGGATAAGTAACATAAATGGCTGGGTACTTAATCTTGAGGGATCAAAGCTTAAGTACAATTGCTGGAACGTGTTCATGGAAATGGAAGCTGATGAATGTGTTATAGGTGGTGGAGGAAACTGCAAAACTTGCAGTGACTCAAACAACTGCACAAAATTAGCAAGCGACTACATACAGGCTCAGATTAATAATATTGGCAGAAAATATTCTCAGAGGGCATACTACTTTGGAGTGACTTTTGATGTTGTTAGACACGTTGATTCATACTGCAGAAACAATTTGGGGGTATCGTATGTATAACCCCACATGGAAATTGGGCTTTTTTGTTTTTCTTCTGTTTTTGTTCTTGTCCCCGGTTTTAGCTACCGAGTCCCTCTGCGGTCCGCATCCTGTTCTCGGCCCCACCGAATACTGCAGTTTCGCTCCCTTTATTAAAGTCGGAAAAGACGACGCGATAATAACCCTCTCCTGGGACGCACTGGGCTCGGGAATGCAGGGGGTACCCACCCCGAGCATGGTTGGGGGGTACTACTTCTACTTCAGGGATGGGAAGCTCTACTACCTTGGCAGCACCACCGGAGCAGAGGAGCTCTTTTATACATTCTACAGGGGGCTTTGGTATTTGAGCGACGGAAGGGCCATAGACCCGGAAAAACCGTGCGTAACCAACAACGTTATGATTCCGGAGGAAATCCGAAATGAGCTGTGCTCCTGCGGCAACGTTTCCATAACCTCGCCCTCGTACCCGGTCGAATTCAACGGCTCAAAGCTCCACGTTTCGAACGGCAGAGTGTCCTACACAATTAAAGTCCCCGACAACATGACTCTTCATCTTCCGAGCAACACAACCCTGCGTGCAGTCTTCCTGGGAGAAGGGGCCCTTATCTACATCCAGCCTAAAAATCCCTTCGTCCCCCTTGACTGGGGGAACGTTACCGTGCTTTACTACGATGGGAGCTCCCTTTGGAGGTTGAATCTCACGAGGGGTCTTGAAAAAGAGCTACCGACCTGTCCTGTTGCCAGTGGGGTTGGGTATCTGGAGTTCTACCCGATGCTTTTTGCTGGGCTTGTGCTGGTGCTCGTGCTGGCGTACCGGAGGGTGAGGAGGTGAACTCTGTTTCCAGCCGCTCACCTGAGGTAACAACCCATAAATAATTCCTTGAACAAAACTCCACCGGGCGAGCCGGATGGGTTCAAAAGTATCGCGGGTTTGCCGGACTCAGGAGGGATCTTCTTAATTGTGAGAAGTTTTGGCCTCCAATTTTTCCATTTTGTAAAAGACAAACCCATTATTCCCTCCAATCAATTAAGTACTGTAAGGAATGAGGTGATTCAGAATGAACGGCAAAATGAATGAAATGGGTGGAATGAAGGGAAAAGACAAGGAAGGCATGGAAGGCGCATGCAGGGAATGAAGGGCAAAGGCAAGATGAAAGGTGGCTGCAAGGGGCACGGAAAGGGCATGAAAGGTCGCGGAATGCACGGGATGGAAGAGCCCACGAAGGAGTACGCCTACGTCCGGGAGGTCGAGACCGGCTTTGACGAGACCGTTGAGAAGGTCAAGGAAGAGCTGAAGAAGGAAGGCTTCGGAGTCCTCAGCGAGGTCAGGGTTGACAGCCTCTTCAAGGAGAAGCTCGGCCTTGAGATGGAGCCCTACGTCATCCTCGGGGCCTGCAACCCGGACTATTCAAGCGAGCTGATAGGCATAGACATCAACAGCGGCACCTTCCTGCCCTGCAACCTCGTGGTCTACGTTAAGGAAGGGAAGACCCACGTGAGCCTCCTGCTCCCAACGGTCGCCATGAGCGTGACCGGGAACGACGAACTCCTCGAAGTCGCCGGAAAGGTCGAGGAGATACTGAAGGGCGTCGTTGATAGGGTTTGATTCTCTTCGTGGGTTTTCTCCTATTCTTCCACACTTTACAAAATGGAAAATTTGGCCATACTATATTTTTCTCCAAAATGCCGAAAACTTTATATGCTCCCAATGACCAATACTATTCAAAGAGAATCCTAGGGGTGAGGACAGTGGCACACCTGTTCGTGGTGGTTTATGACAGCGATGCGGAGCGAAAGCGCGTGGAATATCTAATTGACAAGTGGTCGAACCGCGCCGGGGTATCCAAACTGAAGGGCATCTCCTTCATGGTCGAGGCTCCCGATGTGTCCAAGCTCATGGAGGAACTCCTCTCAAAGCTCGACCCACCGACGGAGGGCAAAGTTAGGGTGTACAGAGTCGAGCCGGAGGACATCGGCTCAAAGGTAACCCCCAAAGTGGTTGAAATACGCTACACGAGCAACGAAGAACCGGCAATCGTGGCCAAGCTCCTCAGGTACGTCCTCTCCAAATTCGGCGCATATTACGTTTCCGGCGAGGGTAGCGTATCAAGGTACAGAGCCTACACGAAGAAGGGCAGGCTGGAGATAACGGTGTCCGTCGAAGAGGAAGATAATGGGACAGCTGTTGACATCTCCATCGAAGGGTACGGCAGCGCGGTGGAGGATATGGCGAAAAAACTCAGAAGGGAGCTTTCCCTGCTCCTGTGAGGTGATACCATGGTGGTCTTTAACGAAGGCAATCCCGACTGCGTGAGAAAGCTCCTAAGGCCTGCGGAGAGGGTAATCAGGCAGGGAAGAGATATCCTGGTGGAGAGCTTTGATACGAGAAAGGAGCTCTGGGAGCGGGTTCTTGAGTCGTATTCACGCTATCTGGAGGGGGAATGCGGCGATTTCCTGGACGACGTTGATACGGCATTCAGGGCGAAATTCGAGGCGGCCCTGGCGGTTCTCGCGTGGAGCTTCTGGAGGAAGGGGGAGGAGTTCTCCTCAGCCAGCGAGCGCTTTTCGGAGCGCGAAATAGGGCTGATAGACGAGATACTGAAGTACAACGTTTTCGAAATAACCACGAGGGAGGACATCCTCGAAAAGCTCTACCGCAGGGATGAAGAGGTTCTCCAGCTGCTCAAAACCTACTACCTCGGCATGGACAGGTGGATAGAGGAGCAGCTCGAAGACCCGAAGATAAAGCTCCCCCTCAGGTACCACCTCAAGAGAACCTGGAGGAGATACCGCGAGAAGGTGGACGCGGCCATGAACGAGGCGAGCAAATACGGCTGGTTCCGGACGCTCATGGAGGAGTGGGAGAGGGAAAAGGCCGAGGAAGTCGAGGCCGTGAGGGAGACCTACGAGGCCAGGGTTAGGGAGCTGAAGAAGAGAATGGCCGAGATGGTCGAGTTCTTCGAGGGTGAGCGCAGGAAGCTTGAGGAGGAGCTCTCCACGTCAAACTTGGCCGAGATAGAGAGGCTCCGCAGGGAGAAGGAGGAGCTGATCAGAAAGTTTGAGCGCGAGAAGGAGGAGCTGACTAAAAGGTTGCTCGAACTCAAAGACGAAGAGCTGAGGAAAAAGCTGGAAGAAGAGCTTGCAAAGGCCAGGGAAGAGGCCCTGCGCGAGGCGAAGCTTCTCGAAGAAAGGATACGGAGAAAGGAGCTTGAGCTTAGGCAGAAGGAGATGGAGCTCAAGAAGAGGGAAATCGAGGTCTCACAGAGGGACGAGGAACTTAGGAGGAAGATAGAGGAAGTGCTCGCCATCTCGGGCAAGGTGGAGAAGGGCAGCAGGCTCGTCGTGAGGGAAGAAGCGAGGATTCAGGAGCTCAACTTCATCGGCAGGGTGAAGAGCAAGTTCAGGGATGAGATAAGCCTCCTTGGAAAGAGGTACTCCGTTGAGGACGTTGAGGAAAAGAAGGGGGTCAATGTTTCAGACTTCAGAGGAAAGCTCGACGAGACGGCCCTCTGGAACCTTCCTGAGAACAGATACCTGGAGATCCGCCTGAAGGAGAGGAAGCTCCTCGGAAGAAAGGAGAGGATCCTCATAAAGGCGATGTACCTCACCCGCGTGGAGAAGCTCGCAGAGCTGGGCATGGATACGGACCCGCTGACCCTGGCGGAGCTGAACGTGCATCTCGTTGGAGCGAGAGAATCCCCCGGCGAGGAGAGGATCGTGCTCGTGGTGGCTTCACCCCTCGGCTTTGAGGAGCGCATCAGGAGGTACGTCTCATCCGAAGACTTCCACAGGAACTTCTACTCCGAGAACGTCTCGCTCGTGCTCGTGGACACCGAGACGGGAGAGATAATCCACAACCCGAACGACGCCTACGCCAGGGCGCTCGCTCCACTGGTGAGCCTTGAGCTGGACGAGGAGGTCTACGCCAAGGTGAGGGATTGTGTGAGGAGAAAGCTTGAGGGCAGGGACTACCTCCCCCTCAGCGAGTGCCTCGAATGCGGGGACGAGGAGCACGTTAGGCGGGCCTTCTATGAAATCGGCCGGGAAGGCCATGTGGTGAAATACATAGACGGGTTTGGGCTCGTGCTGATAAGGAAGTGAGGTGATTGTGATGGGGATACTCGACAGGTTTAGGAAGAACCCTATTGAAAAGCTCTCCCTCAGGGAGCTTCAGGAGGAGGAAATACGCCTGAGGAACAGGCTTGAGAGGGCGAAGAAGGAAATCGAGCGCATCGAGAAGAAAAAGAAGCAACTCTTTCAGGAGGGCATTGGGGCGGACGTCCTCAAGAAGAAGATGCTCGCCCAGGAGATCAAGAGCCTTGACATGGAGCAGAAGCTCAAGCTGAGGGATTTCACCACCGCCCAGAAGCAGTACACCTTCGTCAAGAACCTGATAGTGGTCAAGAAGTACGAGAAGGAGCTGAGAAAGATAGGCCTCTGGGACAAGCTCTCCAAGGTCGAGCCGGAGCAGCTTGAGAGCGTGCTCGTCAAGGTGAGCCTCGACGGCAAGGAGTTCGATGAAATGGTTGAGGGCCTCAACAGGGTCTTCGAGATGGACGTGGCAGAGTTTGAGGCGACGGAAGATCAGACCGAGAGGGAACTCATGGAGGCCTGGGCCAAGGTCGAGACAGGGGAGGCAGACGTTGAGGAGGTATCCTCCGAGATAGCCTCGCCCAAGATTGAGAAGGATGCGGAGGAGGAGCTGTGATGGGCCTCCTTCCAAGGTTTTTTGGGAAGAAGAACCCGCTCGACATACCGATTGACAAGCTCAGGGAGAACCAGGTTAAGCTCGACATGCAGATAGGAAAGATTGAGAACGAGATAGCGGAGATAGACAGAGAAATAGCCCTCCTCTTCGAGAGGGCCAAGAACGCCAGAAGTAAGAGTGAGGAACTCACGATAGCGACGAAGATAAAAACCCTCAACCAGCGCAAGAAGAGCCTCCAGAACACCCACGCCCAGCTCAACAAACAGCTAATGCTCGTCAGCAACCTGCTGATAATCAAGGAGAACGAGGCCATCCTCAGGGGCACGCCCACGTGGGAACTCCTAAGAAAGATGTCCCCCGAGGAGCTGGAAAAGAACCTCGTGAGCATGAGGCTCGATGCCCAGAACCTCAACGAGAACCTGAACACGATGCTCGAGTACACCGACCAGGCTCTAGGTACAGGCGTTGAGTTCGAAGAGGACGAGGAACTCGCTGAGATAATGAAGACGATAGAGGCAGTGAAGGAGGGCGAGCTGGAGCCGGAGAAGGCCGCCGAAAAAGTGGCGGGGGAGAAAGAGGATACCGAGGAGGTCGTCACTGAGTGACTTCCACTTTGTCGCGAACCTCCCCCCAATATTTGTCCTAAATGAAAGATAACCTCCTGCAGATTTTCAAAACGACACCAAAAAGGGTTAAATGTTTGCCAGAGATGGTGACCATGGGAGAACGGAGGGATTGACGTGCACATGGGCCATATGTTTGACGACGACATCCTTGAGGGAATTATCAAGCTCTTCATAGTTATAGTGATAATCTCCGTCATCTTCGGGCGCTTTGCGTGGTTCTTCATTTTCATAGTGATATTCATGTGGGGCGGCCATTTGGTGAGGCACCTGCTCAGGGACATAACAAAACCGAGGAAAAAGTACCGGTACCGCTATCCCAAACCCACTCCGCCAGCCCCCCCTGTTCCGAGAGAGGATATGAGGGAGCTCCTCCGGAAGTCCGTGATAGTCGAGCTTCCGCCGAAGGTTCACGCGGGCGAGGAGATACCCCTCACCGTTGGCTTCAGGAACCTGCTCAGGGGAACGATAAACGTCGAGATAGACCTCAGCGACTTATCAAGGTACTTCGACCTCAGCTCCACGAGGGTTTACTTCAGGAGTGTGAAGCCGGGTGAATACGTCTCCCAGAGCGTGAGGGTGGTCCCGAGGAGGCCCGGAAAAGTCAGCGCCAAGGTTGTCGCCCGCTCCGGAATTGTGAGTGCTAAAGTCAAGGTGAGCACCGAAATAATAGAGAGGCCAAAGGTGGAGCCCAAAACTCCCCTTCCAGTCCCCGTTCCGGCACAAGGAGGTTCGAAAAATTCAGCAGAAGGTCCCCGCACCCCGCTGGAGGAGCTCTTTGCGAGGTATAAGAACGTCGAGCTAATAGGTGAGGGCGGCTTTGCGAGGGTTTACAGGGCGGAGAGGAAAGACGGAAGCGTCGTGGCCCTCAAGATACCCATGAGCCTAACTGAAGCGGGGGGAAAGGCATTCCTCAGGGAAGTGCGGAACTGGTCCCTCCTCAGCCATCCCAACATAGTCGAGCTCTACGACTACAACATCTTCCCAGTTCCATACCTGGAGATGGAGTACTGTGAGAGCTCGCTGGCCAAGCTCGAAAAACCCCTAAATCCGGAGAAGGCTGCGAGAATCATCTTCGACGTTGCTGAGGGCATAAAGTACGCCCACTCCAAAGGTATCATCCACCGTGATCTCAAGCCCAGCAACATCCTCCTCAAGAACGGCAGGGCGAAGGTGAGCGACTGGGGGCTAAGCAAGCTCCTCAAGGAGAGTAGGACTACTCAATCAGTGAGCTTCACACCGCTCTACGCCGCTCCGGAACAGATAAGCTCCCGCTTCGGAGGAACTGATGAGAGGACAGATGTGTGGCAGATTGGAGCGGTGCTCTACGAGCTTCTCACGGGGAGGCCCCCCTTCGAGGGCGAGGACTTCGTCGAGGTGGCGTCAAAGATAACCCTTGAGGAGCCTGTCCCTCCGAGCCACCTTAACCCGGAAGCAAAGCCCCTCGAGCATGTAGTCATGAAGTGCCTCGCGAAGAAAAAGGAGGAGCGCTACGGGAGCGTTGAAGAACTTCAGAGGGACATAGCGGAGTTCCTCGGCACTAGCTACCGCGAAAAACTCAGCAGGAGCGTCTCGGTTAGAGACCTTTCGAGGAGTGCGTACTTCGCAGGGGAGCTGTTTCTCCTGTATCTGAAGCTCAACGACCTCGTGAACGCACTCAAGTACGCTGATGACCTGATTCACTACGCGAGGGGTGAAACTAAGAGGGAGCTTGTGAAGCTACAGGAGCAGCTGAAACTGCGCCTTGAGAACGGCCTGGAAGTCCCCGAGGAGCTCATAGAGAAGGCGGAGATAATAGTCCACAGGATAAAGCTGGGCTTTAAGGGGGTGTGAGAATGCCGGTTGACCTTTCGGGGCCCCTCCTCACGGAGTTCGAGAGGGCCAAGAAGGAGTTCGAGAAGGCCGTTGCCGCTGGGGATATGGAGAGAGCTAAGAAGAGCGCCCTCCGCTGTGCATCCATACTCAGACACCTGGCCAAACACGTGCCCTACAACGGGGAGCTGTACCTGAAGAAAGCCAAGAAGTGGGAGGAAACAGCTGCACAGATTGAGAGGGGAGAGTACGGCAGGAAAGCCATCGTCAGTGCCGAAGGTAAGAGCACTACCCAGGAAAAAGACGAGGAGGATCAGTTCAGGGAGTACGTCCTGGGGCTTATCTCGAAGTCCCGTATAACCTGGGACGAGATAGGTGGTCTTGATAACGTCAAGCTCCTCATGATGGAGACCGTGGTCATCTCGGCCCTTAGAAAGCCCGCCGCAATTCAGCCCTGGAAGGGCATCCTCCTCTTTGGGCCGCCCGGAACCGGGAAGACCCTCTTAGCATCGGCCGCCGCGGGAAGCCTGAACGCGACGTTCTTCAATGTCAAAGCGTCAAGCGTCCTCAGCAAGTACTTTGGAGAATCGAGCAAGATAATCTCCGCCCTCTACGAGGTGGCGAGGGAGAGGGCACCCAGCATAGTGTTCCTTGACGAGATAGATGCGCTCACAACGAGGCGTTCAAACGATACAAGCGAGGCAACGAGGAGGATGCTCTCTACACTCCTCACCGAGCTTGAGGGGTTCCACGAAGGGGGGAGTGAGAGGCTCGTCCTCACGCTAGCGGCGACCAACACACCGTGGGACCTGGACGAGGCGGTCCTCTCGCGCTTCCCCAAGAGGATCTACGTGCCCCTGCCCGATAAAGAGGCTGTCAAGGCGATAGTCCGGATACACACGAAGGGCCTGGACATTTCGAGACTCGATTTGGACGCGATTGCCGAGGAGAGCGTCAGAAGGCTGTACTCGGGCAGGGACGTGAGAAACCTCTGCCAGGAGGCGGTGTGGAACATGATACGCGAGGAAAACAGGGATCTGCACAAGCTCGCTTCCCTTCCCCTGGAGGAACTGAGAAAGAGGTCATTAAGAACGCGTCCGCTTGAGATGAGGGACTTTGAGGAGGCATTCAGGAAGATCAAATCTCCGTTAACAAAGAGGGACATCGAGAGGTATGAGAAGTGGGCGGAGGAGTTCGGGGGATGAGCAGAGTCATCTCAACGGGTGTTGGGAATAGGGCGTGGGGCATCTCACACCCGGGGCCGAGGGAGAAAAACGAGGACGCGCTTCTGATACAGCCCCTTGGAGATGCATACCTCCTCGCCGTCGCGGACGGCCTCGGGGGACACGGGGGAGGAGATGTAGCCTCGAAGGCGGCGGTGGAGACGCTCCAGGAGACGTTTGAGAGGGAATACACCGAGGGGTTTGGGCTGAAAGATGTTGAGGATCTCCTGAGAAAGGCCTACAAAGATGCACACCGCAGGATAATGGAGATGTCCCCAGAGCCAGGAAAGACGGGCACAACGATGGTGGCCGCCTTCGTGAGGGATGAGACGGCCGTGATAGCGAACACCGGCGACAGCAGGGCCTACCTGATAAGGGATGGTAGAGTTATCTCAAGGACGAGGGACCACTCCATCGTTGAGGAACTGCTCGAGAGGGGCGTTATAGGGGAGGAAGAGGTTCGCTCCCATCCGATGAGGCACGTCGTGACGAAGGCCCTGGGGATAGAGCTGGCGGTCGATACGTACGTGTGGGGAATTGAAGAGGACGATGTCCTGCTCCTGAGCACGGACGGCCTTCACGACGTCCTTGATGACGGAGAGATAGCGAAACTCGCCTCCCAGGGTGGCCCGAAGGAGGCTGCGGAGCGGCTCGTTGGGGAGGCTTTGAAGGTCGCTGAGGACAACATCACGGTAATCGTGTTCAAACGGGGGTAGTGTTATGGTGAGACTCTGGAAATCCAAGGAGGAGAAGGAGATAGAGCGGAAGATCCGGATGAGAAAGGCCAAGATGGCTCTGAAGCAGTACATAAACAACCTTGAGAACCTGAAGCGTAAGATTTTTCTCCAGGGAAAGGAAGCTGCCAAGCTCGGGGACGAGGCCCTTCTCAAGAGAAGCGCTGTAAAGTATCTGACTCTGGAGCAGAGGATAAAGCAGGCAAAGAGGCTGCTTCTCCTCATGGAGGAGGCCGAGATACAGAGGGAGCTCGTTAAGGTCTCGGCCGAGTTCATAGGGTTCAGCAAGGACGTGGTTAAAAGCATAGCCGAAGGGCCGGGGGCGGAGGATGTTGCAAAGATGCAGGTAGAGTTTGAGAAGGCAATGGGGAAAGTTGAGAGCCTTGAGGAAGCACTCAACACCATGATAGACCTCACGAGCGAGAGCATACTCACAGGAGAGTTCGATGCCGAGACGGTAGAGATGGCGGAAAGTCTGATGACATCCTCGGCCGAGAAGGATCTCGAACCTGAAAAGAGGCTGAAGGAAATCGAGGAGATGATGAAGGGGTAGCCTTTCTCTTTTTTATTATTTGGAAGAATTGGTGCATCAAATTTTCTCTTTTGTACAGAAAAAGGTTAAGTATTCTTGGCACAATAGTAAGTCACGAAGGTGGTATATTATGAAAGAAGAAGATAGCGTGCACGGGGGACATGTGCACACGCACGATGCTGGAGATGGTTCTGGTATGGAACATATGGAGCACGAAGCGGGACACGAGGGGCATGCAAGCCATGATATGAAGATGGCCGGAAACCACGAACATGCCCACGGAAGCGAGGGGATGGAGGGACACTCCGGACATGGAGGCATGAAACACGAACACGGGGGCCACTCTCACGCGGAGCACCACAGGATGATGATGGAGGACTTCAAGAGGAGGTTCATCGTTTCTTCGATACTCACGATTCCGATACTCCTTCTCTCGCCGCTGATACAGAACTTTTTCGGCTTTGAGCTGAGCTTTCCCGGTGACCACTACGTCCTCTTCGGCCTCTCGGCGGTGGTCTACTTCTACGGAGGCTGGCCCTTCCTCAAGGGGATGCAGGACGAGCTGAGGAAGAGGAACCCGGGAATGATGACGCTGATAGCGCTGGCAATAACGGTTGCCTTCTCCTACAGCGTCGCGGTGACCTTTGGAATACCGGGCAAGACCTTCTACTGGGAGCTGGCAACGCTTATCGACATCATGCTCATAGGCCACTACATCGAGATGCGCTCCGTCCTCGGTGCTTCGAGGGCGCTGGAGGAGCTCATAAAGCTCATGCCGACGGAAGCCCACCTCGTGACGCCGGAGGGAATAAAGGACGTCCCGGTCAGCGAGCTGAAGAAGGGTGATGTGGTTTTAGTCAAGCCTGGAGAGAAGATACCCTCCGATGGCGTCATCGTCGAGGGTGAAACGAGCGTGAACGAGGCTATGCTCACCGGTGAGTCGAAGCCCGTCTACAAAAAGCCAGGTGATACCGTTATAGGCGGCTCGATAAACCTCGAAGGCGCGATAAAGGTCAGGATAGAGAAGACGGGGAAGGACACCTACCTCATGCAGGTCGTCGAGCTGGTGAGACAGGCCCAGGAGACGCGCTCTAAAACCCAAGATTTAGCCAACAGGGCCGCCTTTTACTTAACGCTCATAGCGATTACCGCGGGCAGTATAACGCTCGGGACGTGGCTCTACCTCGGAAAGCCCTTCGTCTTCGCCCTGGAAAGAATGGTTACGGTAATGGTCATAACGTGCCCGCACGCCCTCGGACTGGCGGTTCCGCTGGTCGTTTCGGTCTCGACTTCAATCTCCGCCGAGAAGGGGATCCTCATCAGGAACAGGGAGGCCTTTGAGAGGGCTAAGGACGTCGATGTTGTTGTCTTCGATAAGACTGGGACGCTGACCGAGGGCAAGTTCGAGGTCACGGACGTTATTCCGCTGGACGAGCTCGGAGAGGAGGAAATCCTGAAGTACGCCGCGGCGCTTGAGTCGCACTCAAGCCATCCTATAGCGCAGGGAGTAGTTGAGAAGGCCAGGGAGCTCGGCCTTAAGCCCTATGACGTGGACGAGTCAAAGGTCATTCCCGGCAAGGGCGTTCAAGGAGTTATCAACGGAAGGGAAGTCCTCGTTGTGAGCCCCGGCTTCCTGAAGGAGAACGGGCTCTGGAAAGAGGATGAGCGCGTGAACAGGGTTTTGGAGCAGGGGAAGACGGTGATTTTCCTGGTGGTTGATGGGAAGCTTGCTGGTGCAATGGCCCTGGCGGACAGGATAAGGCCTGAGTCAAGGGAAGCTGTCAAGAGGCTCCACGAGATGGGGATAAGGGCCTACATGCTCACCGGCGACAACGCCAAGGTGGCCAAATGGGTCGCTGAGGAGCTCGGCCTGGACGGCTTCTTTGCAGAGGTTCTGCCCCACCAGAAGTCGGAGAAGGTCAAGGAACTTCAGGAGCAGGGCTACACCGTGGCCATGGTCGGCGACGGCATAAACGATGCTCCGGCTTTGATACAGGCCGATGTGGGTATAGCCATCGGGGCCGGAACCGACGTGGCGATAGAGAGCGCGGACATAATCCTCGTCAAGAACGACCCGAGGGACGTGATAACCGCAATACATCTCGCGAGGGCCACCTATCGGAAGATGGTGCAGAACCTGGCCTGGGCAACGGGCTACAACTCCTTCGCAATTCCCCTTGCCGCTGGAGTCCTCTACTCCTACGGGATACTGCTCAGCCCGGCCCTTGGGGCACTGCTGATGAGCATGAGCACGGTGATAGTGGCTATCAACGCGAAGTTCCTGAAGGCTTGAAACTTTTATTTTTGGAATTTTTGCCCTTTATTTTTCCCAGAATGGCAAGAATAAGGGTTATACTGGTTTCTGTTGAGTAGTAGTTGGAGGTACGAAAATGATGTTTGAAAGCATTGCCAGTGGGCAGTTTTTGGCTCACGCTGGAGAAGGAACGTGGGGGTGGCACGACATGATGGGATTCGGCTGGTTTGGATGGTTCGGCATGCTCTTTATGCTGGTCTTCTGGGTTCTGATAATAGTCGGGATAGTGTGGCTCGTCAAGTGGCTCCTGAACCAGGGATCAAAGGGTTCAAATGTCTCGACCTCGAAGGAAAGGGCCCTTGAGCTCCTCGACGAGGCGTACGCCCGCGGTGAGATAGACGACGAGGAGTACGAGAGGAGGAAGAGAAAGCTCCTTGAGGAGTGAATCTCCCTTTTATCCTTTTGACCATATCTGGGATCTACAAATTCTTTAGCTTGAATAACTTTTAGAAGCCCCTTTAGGGGGAGAAGCTAGGGCACTACTCCCTGAACACATCCCCAGTAACTAAATCCACGCCTACCCTCCTTACTTTGAGCCTCCAGAGCTTCTCCGGCGCACCGCCTCCCCGCTCCCTGTAACCGACCATCTCAATTATCCCTGCTTTCTGGAGCGCGGAGAGGTGGTAATATAGGGTTGACCGGGGCATGTGAAAACCGCTTCTCTGGAGTTCGATATAAATCTCATTCGTGCCCTTAACGCCGTCCGCGAGGACCCGTATGATGCTCCTCCTGGGCTCTGATATCAGGGACTTCAGCATCGCCGTGAACGCCCTCATGTTTGAAGGGTCGCATCTCATCCATCTTCGCATTCTATCACCGTAACTCCCTCCCCATTAACCTTTATAATTCTATCTGTTTACCTGCGCTTTAACAATAATATAACAGAAAACTTTATAAATACTTTTGTGATATTCTAAAACGAAGATGCAGTGGAGGTTGTGTGAATGAGGTTCGGAATGCCGAGGTGGATGCACATGATGAGAAGGTTCGGAAGAATGTGGGGTATGGAGATGCCGGAGGAGGCTATGGATATGGGGCCCGGAATGGACATGATGCCTGGGGCCTACGGCGGCCCGATGGGTGACTGCAGGATGGGCATGTTCCAGGGAATGGGTGGCATGGGCCCCATGTCAGGAATGGGCACCAACTTCGAGGAGATAAAGTCCAGGGCCAAAGAGGCACTCCAGAACGCCTCGAAGGGAACTCCGTGGCAGAACTTCTGGGGGCCGGTCAGGATACCGATAATCATCAACGGCCAGATAGCCGGTCAACTATGGGAGGACGTTGACCTGAAGGAGGTTGAAATTGGAACCTACGTCCAGGGGATGTGGGGCACCAAAGTTCAGCTCCTTAAGGACGGCCGCGTGGTGGGCTTCCTCGGGCTCTCCTGACGTTTAATCTTTGTTTTCTGCAATTTCTTTTATTGAGGAGTAGCTTTTCTTAACCATGCGTTCTGACATGGGTGTTAAAACGCCGTAGCGGAAGGAGTGGCCCGCTCAACATTAATGATTCTGCCATCGAGGGAGATAAAGCGATGTTCGTACTTCAGCCTCTTCAGAAAAAGGCCATACCTCAAACAGTCCCCCTTGTGGTTGGTCATTCTCACTTCTTTTTCAATCAATCAACATTTCGCGGCCCAAATAGAAAAGGGGGCGTCGGGGTTAAATATCTACGTTTTAGCCCGGCTAAACACCGCCTTGTAAAGGCCGACCACCACACCGTCGACCTCACAGTGGAGTCCTATGGGTCGGGCATCAATCTCACGGAACACCTTTGAGCCCATCTCTTGAATTTCGTCTAGGGAGAACCCGGTGTGAGTGTCCTTTAGGGACTCCCTGAACTCCTCGTGGCTGTGCTTGAGGACATCAACGATTATCACCCTGCCACCATCTCCGAGGACGTCTCTGATGCTTCTCAGGACATCCTCCGGGTTGAGGAAATGGTGAAATGCCAGTGTGGAGATCACGATGTCGAACTTCTCCGGCACTTCGAGTCCGTAGTACTCGTTGGCTATCCGTATCGAGTCCCCGATTCTCTCGGCGACGCCCCAGATCGGGGTTATGCCCTTATCTCTAAGCCTCTTCAGCATGCTTGGTGTTATGTCCAGCCCGTAGACATCCACTTTAACCCCTCTTTCCTCGAGCTTTCTCTTGATCCTCTCGGTGAAGAACCCAGAACCGGCTGCAACATCGAGGAGCTTCACCCTCCCCTTCCCCAGCCGCAGAACTTCCTTCACTATCTCCCAGATCATTTTGTCTATGCACTCGTCCCTGAGATAGTCCCTGACGATGTCGTCCCTCTCAGGGGCCTCCATCTCAAAGTATTCTATCTGCTCTATCAGCTCTCTGAGTGAACTTTCCTCAAAGCCCAGCCTCCGGAGGAAGAGCCGCACCTCATCAAGAGTCGGTATCATGCTCTCACCGCCCGGAATCCCCTCTCAAGGTCTTCGATTAGGTCTTCAACGTCCTCTATCCCCACCGAGACCCTGATGAGAGAGTCTTTTATCCCCACTCTTTCCCTCTCTTCTTTGGGGACGGAGGCGTGCGTCATGATCGCCGGCAGCTCTATGAGCGACTCAACGCCGCCGAGGCTCTCCGCCAGAGCGAATATCTCAAGGCTCTCCACGAACCTCACCGCCTCCTCAAGGTTTCCTTTAAGCTCGAAGGAGAGCATTCCGCCGAAGCCGCGCATCTGTCTCTTCGCGAGCTCGTGCTGCGGGTGTGAGGGCAATCCAGGATAGTAGACCCTCTCAACCACCGGGTGTTCCTCGAGATACTTCGCTATTTTCATAGCGTTCTTCTCGTGCATCTCCATCCTGACGGCGAGGGTTTTGATGCCCCTCATGACCAGCCAGGAATCAAAGGGCGAAAGAACCGCTCCAACCGCGTTCTGGTGGAACTTGAGCTTTTCATAGAGCTCATCGTCGTTTACCATAACCGCCCCACCGACGACATCCGAGTGCCCTCCGAGGTACTTGGTGACGCTGTGGAGGGTTATATCTGCTCCGAGGTCAAGGGGGTTCTGGAAGTAGGGGCTCGCGAAGGTGTTGTCCACTACCAGTATGATGTCCCTCTCGTGGGCGATCTCGGCTATCGCCTTTATGTCCGCAAGCTTTAGAAGGGGGTTCGTGGGAGTTTCAAGCCAGATCATCCGCGTATTTTCTCTTATTGCCTTTCTAACGTTCTCTGGATTTCTTGCATCGACGTAGGTGAACTCAAGTCCAAAGCGCTCCATCACCTGGTTGAAGAGCCTCTTTGTGCCGCCGTAGAGGTCGTCGAACGCTATAACGTGGTCTCCTCTCTTTAACAGCGCCAGGAGCACCGTTGACTCGGCTGCAAGTCCGGAAGAGAAGGCAAGTCCGTACTTTGCGTTCTCAAGCGCCGCTAACTTTCTCTCAAGACCCTCCCTCGTTGGATTGCCGCTCCTCGAGTAGACGTAGCCCTCTTCAACCTCCTTTATGCTCTTCTTTGCAAAGGTTGTTGAGAGGTGGATCGGTGATACCACATCGCCGTATTGCATTCTCTCCGGCTCTTCGCCCGCGTGAATCGCCCTGGTTGAGAACCTCATCTCAGCACCTCCAGAACCTTTTCATCGTCAATCTCGAAGCCGTTCTTCAGCATCCATTTATCGTTGAAGATCTTCGTCAGGTAGTTTCTTCCCGTATCCGGGAATATCACGACGGCCTTCTTGCCCTCAACACCATTTTCTTTGAGGTACTTTATAGTTCCATAGAGAGCTGCTCCCGAAGAGCCTCCCGCGAGGATTCCCTCCTTCCTCGCGAGGAAGCGCGTCATTGCAAAGGATTCCTGATCGTTGACAACCACCATATCATCAACGAGGCTCAGGTCAACGGTCTCCGGAAGGATGTCTTCGCCTATTCCCTCGACGAGGTAGGGGTGAGCTTTCTTGAGAGCCTCCTCAAGGCTCATCCCTTTTTTGACGAGGCTGTATATCGAGCCAACGGGGTCAACGCCTATTATCCTTACATCTTTCTTCCTCTCCTTTAGATAGCGCCCGATCCCGGTTATCGTCCCGCCGGTGCCTATTCCTGCGAAAAGGTAATTCATCTCCCCTCCGGTCTGTTCCCATATCTCCCTCGCCGTGGTCTCGTAGTGTGCCAGTGGGTTGTATTTGTTGAAGTACTGGTTGGGGATGTAAGCGTAGGGGGTTTCCTCAACTTCCTCCTCAAGGATCGCCCTGAGCTCGTCGAGCCTTTCCTCATCAACGAGCCGCTGGACGTACTTGACTATCTCCCCGAGCTCCTCCCTGCTGATGGACCTCCCCTTCTTCCAGATAAGGTTCCTCACGGCCTCGGCCACCCTGTAGTATGAGTTCGGATCACTTGGGGCAACGGCCGTTGGAGTTCTTATGACGAACGCTCCTAGTGCCTTAAGGAGGAGCTCTTTCTCAGTGCTCATCTTGTCCGGCATCGTGAAGACCGTCATGTAGCCCTCATCCGCTGCCACCAGTGCGAGACCGACTCCAGTGTTTCCTGAGGTCGGCTCCACTATAACGCCGCCCTCGACGATTTTGCCCTCTCTCTTCGCTCCCTCGATCATATACTTGCCTATCCTGTCCTTTATGCTCCCCCCAGGGTTGAAAAATTCAAGTTTGGCATACAGTTCGTTTCTAAGGTTGAAGTACCGCTCTATCTTCCCGAGCCTTACCAGAGGGGTGTTTCCTATTGTCTGTACTATGCCATCATAAATACCCATTTTTGTGTAATTTTCTATCATCCTGGCCATCACCCACCCATTTATGAATAGGATTGCATATATATACTTTTCGGCACGAGAGCTGTCCTTTTGACGAAAACAGGATGGGTAAGTTCGTATTCAACCAAAAGTTGCCAATAAAAGGTTTTGGACAGAAATGGGAAATAAAACGGGCACTCCCTGCTCTCAGTACTCATCAAAAAGCAGCAGCTTTTCGGCCTGCCGGCTGTCCTTGCGGTATATCTTTCCGTCCTCCATGTAGAGTATTCTATCCGCGAAGCCGAGTATCCTCGGGTCGTGGGTGGCTATCATCACGCACTTGCCCCTTTTCTTTGCCTTCTCGTGGATGAGTTTTATAGCCTCCCTCCCGTTCCTGGAGTCCAGGTTTGCCGTGGGCTCGTCGGCTATTATGATGTCTGGGTCGGTTATCAGGGCCCTCGCTATTGCAACGCGCTGTTGCTCACCCCCTGAAAGCTCGGAGGGCCTGCTGTCAAGTCTGTCCTCCATGCCCAGCTCCATCAGGAGGCGCTCGGCCCTCTCCCTTGCCTCCACCTTTTTTACGCCCTTGATCAGCAGGGGCACCATGACGTTCTCCACAGCGGTCAGTGCCTCAAGCAGGTTGGAGTGCTGGAAGATGAAGCCCATCCTCTCCAGCCTGAGCCTTGCAAGTGCATCCCGTGTTAGTCCCGTCAGTTCTATGGCCCTTTTGGGGTTTTCTGGCGGGTACAGCTCTATGCTCCCGGAGGTCGGCCTTAGGAGCCCGCTGAGCATGGTGAGGAGCGTCGTCTTCCCCGAACCGGACGGCCCCATGAGGAGTACCACCTCGCCCCTCTTGAGGATAAGGGACACGTTATCAACGGCCCTCACGGCGGTTCTGCCCGAGCCGTACACCTTTGTAAGGTTCTTTGCCCTCAGGATGGCCTCAGGCATTGAATACCACCACCGGGTCGACTCTGTTGAGCCTCCTTATCGGGATCAGCGGCGCGGTCAGCCCCATGAGCAGGACTGCCGCGAACGTTACGCCCACTGTCGTGGGGTTCATCTCAACGAAGAACTCCGGGGCGAACCTTGGCACAAGGGCCGTGGCGAGCAGGGAGAGGCCGATGCCGGCTATAAAGCCCAGCATGGTTATGATGGCCGCTTGTTCAAATACTATCCTCCTCAGGAAGCTGTTCTGGGCCCCAATTGCCTTCAGTATTGCGTACTCTCTCATCTTCTCCATCGTCATGGTGTAGAGCGTAAGGCCTATGACCGCCGCCCCGATTATGAAGCCTATGAACACCAGCGGGAAGAGTATCGAGTTGAAGCTCTCGTTTATCACATCTTTATGGTTCTGGATGAACCGCTCCTTCGTCAGTATCTCGACCGCTACACCCCTCTCCGCCAGTCTTTCGGTGATATCGCTGATCACCTCGTCGGCCGGCCTGTCGCCGAAGAGCTGGACGAGGTAGTAGTTCACGTACTGCGTGGTGCCGAATATCTCTGCCGCGTCCTCGGTTGTCACGAAGATGTAGGGATAGACCACCGCAAACGTCCCCTTTGAAACGCCGACTATCTTCAGCTCCTTGTCTCCAATCTTAAGGGTCTGGCCGAGTTTAAGGTTGTTCCTCGTGAAAAACACCTGATCAACCACGGCCTCGCCCCTCTGCAGTTCTCTCGTGCCCTTGACAATGTCCCATGGGCCCCCAATTCCGCTGGCTGGATCAAAGCCAACTATGTAGACGGTTTTTCTGGCGCCGGTGTTGGGGACCTCTATCTGAACCGCCCTCCCTATGAGCTCGTGGACGCCTTTGACGCCGTCCACACTTTTTATTTCGTCACTTAAGCCCCGCGGGATGAGGGAATACGTGTGCCAGAGATCGTGGATTCCCTCCTGCCCGACCCACAGATCGGCATCGGTATGTACAATGTAGTTTGTTCCAAGCGTTGTCATGCCGTAGTAAACTCCAAGGAGTATGATAACCAGCGTGACCGAGAGGGCCACACCGGCCACGCTCATCGCCAGCCTGCCCCTGTCATGGAACAGGTTTTCTCTCGCTATCATTTTCACCACCCGGTTTCCTTGCAATTATCAACCTCACAATGTCAAAAAACAGGTTCTCCACCTTCTCTATTTGGAACCCGGATTTCTCAATATTGTCCGGGGTCTTCCGGAGCATGGACGTGCCAGTCATGGCCATCATAAACGGCTCCATCATGTAGAGGGGGACGTTGAGAAGCTTTGACCCGCTCTTCATGTGCTCAAGGAATATGGCTTTCCCTCCGGGCTTTAGAACCCTGTAAACCTCCCTCAGGCCCTTAACCGGATCGGGCACGGTGCAGAAGACGAAGGTGCTCACAGCGGTGTCGAATGTGCTGTCTTCAAACTCAAGGTTCTGGACGTCCGTATGCAGGAGCCGGACGTTTTTCAGGCCGAGTTCTCTTCTCCTTCTCTCGGCTTTCTCCAGCGTGCCCTTGCTGAAGTCTACCCCAATGACCTCGACGTTTCGGGGATAATACGAGAAGTTCTTTCCCGTTCCGACGCCGACTTCCAGGACTTTGCCTTCGGCAAGGCGCAGCGCTCTCTTTCTGTACCTTGAGAAAGCTCCCCTCTCGACCGGAGCCTCAAACAGGTCGTAACTCCGTGAAAACCGGTCGTATTTTTCGCAGTTTTTGACATATCCATCACTTTTATCTTGGTGTAAATTCCTGAAGGGATTTATCCTTTCACCCCGGAAAAATATATCGCCTCTGGTTTCCACTTTGCGAAGGGTAAGCCTATTATTACTTATGCCCAAACTTACTGATGGAAGCAAAATAAAGGGGTGATGCGGAATGGAGTGGAAGTCTCTCTTCATAGGACTCATAATTGGGGCGCTCATAGCGGTTCCCCTTGGAATGGCCCACAGCGGTGGGTTCGATATAGCGGAGAAAACCGGCACGCGTTGGGGCTTCGGCCCGATGGGCGGCTACATGCACGGTGGAATGATGGGCTACGGCATGCACGGCATGATGGACGACGAGATGTACGAGCAGATGGAGGACTACATGGCCAGCGGCAACTTCACCGAGATCCACGAGGAGATGGAGCCCTACATGAACCAGTACATGGGCAACAACTGGGCAGAAATGCACGAGGCCTGCGAGAAGGCAATGGGCATCGAGGACGAGGGGGATGAGTGACGTCCTCCCTGTTTCTCCACTTTCATTTTTGCCTGTGGTGGAGGGACAGTGATGCGGTATACTGCGGGCCTTCTTGTGGTTCTGCTGTCCATTCTCCTAGCGGTGACGTACTATTCTGCGGTTGGCCACAGGGACGAACGTGACGTTTTTTACGGTGTTCTTGTTGGGGGGAAGCCTTTGAACTCGGAGAACGCCCTTGTGCTGGCAGATACTGACTGCATTCCCAACCATGAGTACACAGAGCTCACGTGCACTGCGGTCATTACGGCCGGTGATGACGTGCTCAGAGTCAGGTACACCCACCCGATTGAGGTTCCGTGCCTGTCGAGGGGCGATAAAGTTAAAATATCTATGAAAGACAATTCAACCGTATTCATCATCCGCAAGGGAAAGCCCTCGATGGAGCACTGAGGTGGGAACAATGGACATAACCAATGCTGTACTCGCAACTGCAGCCGGAGAAATACCCTTAGGAGCTCATAACATTGTCGAGTTCACGGGCGTTACCTTTTCGGTGGTAGCCCTCGGTATTCTAAACGCTCTCCGACCCTCGATCTTTCTAATGATAGTTTTTCTCCTGTCCATGATCGCACTCACTGACGAGCGGAAGGTTCTGCGCGTGGGATTTGCCTTCACAATTGGGGCATTCATGGGCTATTCGTTCATTGCCGTTGCCCTCATGAACCTGCACTCTAAGGTTCCTTTTCTGAGGTACTTTGTGGTGGCCTTTGGGGTCACCGTTGGCATTTACAAAATACTTTCCGCTTTGGGATATGTGAAACTTCCTCTCTCCAGTCCTCTTAGAGAAAAGAGCAACATGATACTCGAAAAGGCGACGTCCCCTCCAGCAGCTTTTGTGATAGGAGCAGTAATGGCTTTCCTCTCACTCTCCTGTGTGCTGCCCTCCTACCTGCTAGTTAGTTCTCTGCTCTCGGGTCAGTTCGCACCGACCACCACCGCTGCCCTGCTCATAGCCTTTGTGGGGATTTCCGTGTTGCCCTTTGCTCTTGTGACCCTTGGCTTCCACTACGGAGCGAAATACGCTAGACTAGGGAGTGCTATTGACAGGCTCTCTTCAATGAGCGGTAGAGGAGACCTAGTTATGGGTGTGGTGCTCGTGCTCGTGAGTGTGCTCTACTTTATTTTCTTCCTTTAGCTTGAACTTCTCCAGGTTCTCCCGCGTCTTCTTGAACTCTCTGAAGCACGTTGGACAGCAGAAGAAGTAGACCTTGTTGCGATACTTGTAAACTATCGGCTCGCCCACTATCTCCTTCCCGCAGTAGTCGCACTTGAAGGGCACCTTGACTTTGGGTGGACTCGGCCTCTCCACCGTCTCCAGGATGGGCATTATCTCGATGACCTCGAAGCCTGCGCCTTCAATCACCTTTCTCAGTTCCTCCATGCTCTCGACGGCTATCTTGATGAGGTACTTCCTGCTCGTGAAGCGGTTTATCTCTATTATCTCATCGAACTCCCTCATTTTTTCAGGATCGTCGGTCTTCACGATGAGTGCCACGATGTTGTGTGCCCTGAGCAGGTCAGGGTTGAGCTTTATGGTGTACCCCTGTATAATGCCCTCTTTTTGGAGCTTCTCCAGCCTTGACTTAACTGTTGGTCTGCTGACATCAAGCCTCTCAGCGAGTTCAGAAATGCTCAGCCTTGAGTTGTCCATTAAAAGGTATATAAGCTTCAGATCAAGGTCGTCTATTTTCATTTTTCATCCCCACCTTAACTTGCCTTCAAACTATAAAAATTCTCCGGTTTTGCTTTTCATATTGTAAAAAATAATCCCCATAAGCTCTGCTGTGTAGTAATCACCAGGTGAAAAAAATGGAGATTTCCCTCAAGGTTAACGGCATGACGTGTGCCATGTGTGTTAAAACAATAGAGACCGCCCTCAGGGAACTCCAGGGCGTAAAGGACGCCAGGGTGAACCTCGGGACGGAAACCGTCCTGGTGAGCTTCGACGAGTCCGAGGTCGGTTTGAACCAGATCATCAGGACCATCGAGGACGTGGGCTATACCGTGGTTCGCGAGAGGAAGGACGTGGTGGTCAAAATAGGCGGAATGACCTGCGCGATGTGTGTTAAGACCGTTGAAAACGCAATAAAAAAGCTCTCAGGAGTTCTTGATGTGAGCGTGAACCTCGCTACCGAGAGCGCGAGGGTCTCCTACAATCCAGCTCTTGTAACTATTGATGATATCAAAAGGGCTGTTGAGAGCGTCGGCTACGAGTTTTTGAGCGTGGAGGGAGAAGAAAGCCACGACATAGAGAAAGAGGTCAGGGAGAGGCACATAATGGAGATGAAGAGAAGCCTAGAAGTGGCGTGGGGCATAGGTATACCGCTCTTCCTCTCCATGCAGCTGAAGAGGTTCGGGATAGAGGTTGAAGGCCTGATTTACCTTCAGTTTCTCCTCGCGACGATAGCGATAGCCTACGCCGGCAGGGGGATCTTCAAAAAGGCCTACTCGTCGCTTAGACATAAGACGCTCAACATGGAGGTCATGTACGCGATGGGCATAGGTTCCGCATATCTGACGAGCGTCCTAGCGACTTTGGGTGTAATTCCAAGGGAGTTCAACTTTTATGAAGCCAGCGTTCTTCTTATGGCCTTCCTCCTGCTCGGCAGGTTCCTTGAGGTAAGGGCCAAGGGAAGGACGAGCGAGGCCATAAAGAAGCTTATGGGCCTTCAGGCGAAGAAAGCCCTGGTTTTAAGAGACGGAGAGGAGATCGAGGTTCCGATAAGTGAGGTGAAAGTTGGCGACATCGTCATAGTCAAGCCCGGCGAGAGGATTCCAGTTGATGGAATCGTCCTTGAGGGTGAGAGCTACGTTGACGAGTCCATGATCACGGGCGAGCCTACTCCTGTTCTCAAGAAGAGCGGGGAGAATGTAATAAGCGGGACGATAAACAGGAACTCCATCCTCAAGGTGCGAGCCGAGAGGGTTGGAAGGGACACGCTCCTAGCACAGATAATAAAACTGGTCGAGGAAGCCCAGAACACAAAACCCCCTGTTCAGAGGCTGGCGGACACTGTCGTGACGTACTTCATCCCGGCTGTGCTCACGATAGCCCTCCTCTCCTTCGCCTACTGGTACTTTATAGCAGGCAAACCGGTGGTGTTTGCCTTCACGGCCTTCCTGAGCGTTCTGGTCATAGCGTGTCCCTGTGCCTTTGGCCTGGCGACGCCAACGGCTTTAACCGTTGGGATAGGCAAGGGGGCCGAGCTCGGAATACTCATCAAGAACGGTGAGGCCCTTGAGATAGCGAGGAAGGCAACGGTTGTGCTCTTCGACAAGACGGGGACGCTGACAAAGGGGAAGCCCGAGGTTACCGATGTTATAACCTTCGATGTGGGCGAAAGGGAGCTTTTGGAACTTGTCGCTTCAGCCGAAAAGCGCTCCGAGCATCCCTTAGGTGAGGCAATCGTGAGGAAGGCTGAGGAGCTCGAAATCGAGATGGAAGAACCCGACGAATTCGAGGCAGTAACCGGGAAGGGCGTTAAAGCTAAAGTCCGCGGAAAGGAAGTCCTTGCTGGAAACAGGAGGCTCATGGTCGAGAACGGCATAAGCCTTGAGAACGTTGAAGAGACCATCCAGAGACTTGAGAGCGAGAGGAAGACAGCTATAGTGGTTGCGATAGACGGTAAGGTTGAGGGAATCATTGCCATAGCGGACACGATAAAGGAAGGCGCCATGGAGGCCATCGAGACACTCCATCGGATGGGCAAAAAGGTCGGCATGATAACAGGAGACAACAGGAGGACCGCTGAAGCTATAGGAAAGGCCCTCGGCGTGGATTACATTCTAGCAGAGGTGCTTCCAGGCGATAAGGCTAACGAGGTCAAGAAGCTCCAAGAGAAAGGAGAAGTAGTGGTATTCGTTGGCGATGGAATTAACGACGCTCCTGCTCTGGCTCAGGCGGATGTTGGCATAGCCGTTGGAAATGCCACGGACATAGCGATGGAAAGCGGAGATATAGTGCTGGTCAGGAACGACCCGAGGGATGTTGTGAGGGCCATAAAGCTCAGCCAGAAGACAATATCAAAGATAAAGCAGAACATCTTCTGGGCCATGTTCTACAACACCATACTGATTCCCTTCGCCGCGGGGCTTGCGTACGTGCTCTTCGGAGTTACATTCAGACCCGAGTGGGCAGCCGGAGCAATGAGCTTCAGTAGCGTGAGCGTAGTTACTAACTCCCTCATGCTCAAGCGCGTTAAGGTTTGACGCCCTTTCATTTTTGAGCGCAAAAAGGAGGTGTTGGTGTGATAGTGGAGTACGACGGGAAGGCTGACTTTACCAATGGAAAGGTTGTGCTTTGGTTTTCAATTCCGGGCTGTCCACCGTGCAGGCTCGTGGAGAGCTTCATGGAAGAGCTCAGTGATGAATTTAGAGAAATAGCCATTGTCCACGTAAATGCCGAGAAGTGGAGCGAGCTAGTTGGGAAGTTCGGCATTCTGAACGTCCCGACGCTCGTCTACCTCAAAGATGGGAATGAAGTTTGGCGGCAGAACCTAATAAGAGAGAAGGAAGAGGTTCTCATTAAGCTCAAAGAGCTCCGGGAACTTTAATCCCTCTCGGGTTCATCCCCACGGAATTTCGACTGGGAAGATGTAGAGCTGCTCTCCTGGGACTCTCATTAATTTTTTGACTTCCTCGTCAATGAGTGACCCAACGGCAAACGGTTCCAGGTTCCAATGCAGTTTCCTGAATGTAGATGCTCTGCCCCATATGTCCCGCATCTATGTGCGCGTACCTGTAATCTCCCCTCTCATGAGCTCAAGGCTGTGGGCCTTCCAGCCGTGTGGTAGAGACCTAGATTAAGGCCATCAACCTTTGAAACAGCAAGGTAGACCTCGAAGGGATAACAGGAGTCAGCGCTTGGAGAAGTTCTCTTACCTCAGGCGTTTATCCCGTAGGCAACCCAGAGAGCCGGGAGATATGTCCAAGAGTTTAGCGATACATCTTTGTAGTTTTGTATGCTATGCTTTTTCTAAGGTTTATTGCTTCTTCAACGCTCATATACCCCCTAAGCCTTGGAGCATGAACTTCAACCCTCATGACACAACCCAAAATTAAATGAGAATATTTTCACTAATTAAAGTTTCGATATCAACAGCTTGACGTGGGATCTCTTTAGTGGGCTCCATGAATAGGAATGCCCCGTTCAAAACTCTAAAATATCATGACAACGTAACCGCAAACATGAACTATCGGAGAGTGGCTGTACTCGTTGTGGTTCTTGTGATGGTGTCATCTTTTGCCCTACTCCTTAAGCTATATATCCCCCAAGAAAGTCAGACCCCGTACTACGGGGAGAGAATTCTTCTGCCTCTGCCAAGGTTAGAAGGTGCCATGAGCGTTGAAGAAGCCATTGCAAAGCGGAGAAGCATTAGGACGTACAAAGCTGAACCTTTAGGCCCGGAAGAGCTAGGCCAGCTCCTGTGGGCCTGCCAGGGGATAACCCGCGATGAAAAGAGGGCAGCCCCAAGCGCGGGGGCTACGTATCCCTTCGAAATCTTTGTTGTTGTGGGCAACGTTGATGGGTTAAGGGCTGGAATCTACCACTACGACCCCTTTGAGCACAGCCTGACTTTGGTTAAGGAGGGAGACTTCAGGAGGGAGCTCCAGAAGGCCGCACTGAACCAGGAGTGGGTTGGAAAGGCTGCCGTGGACATCGTACTCGTGGCCTTCTATGAGAGGCTACCAAGTACTACGGGGAGAGGGGCGTCAGGTACGTCCATATGGAAGCGGGACACATCGGCCAGAATATTTACCTCCAGGCTACGGCCCTGGGGCTGGGGACGGTGGCTGTGGGAGCGTTTAATGATGAAGGAGTGGCTGAGATACTGGGCACGGAAGGCACCCCTCTCTACATATTCCCAGTTGGGAGGGTATGATATGGTAGTTTTGGACCACGGGACTCTTGGATACGTGACCTTTGGTCTGATGGGCCTATCGATGCTTAGTGGCGCCTTCATCTTTCTCTCCAAGAAGAGGCAGTTCTGGATAAAGGTGCACCTACTGGTGAGCATTCTTGCCTACATCTTTATGGTCTTGACGATATGGGTCGTGAGGTGAAGAAGAAAAAGAGAAGGGAAACATTCACTCCTCTTCAAGCGTTGGAACCGCGCTTCCTGCATCAAACCTGGCCGTGAAAAGTCCTCTCGTCTTGTTGGCTATCCACACGAGGCTCAGCATTATTGGCACTTCTTCCAAAACACCGACCACCGTGGCTAAAGCCGCTCCGCTTTCAAGGCCGAAGAGTGCTATCGCAACCGCCACCGCTAACTCAAAGAAGTTGCTTGCCCCTATGAAAGAGGCCGGTGCTGCTACCTTATGGGGGAGCTTCCAGAGCCAGCTCCACCCGTAGGCTATTGCGAAGATGAGGTATGTCTGTATCGTCAGCGGAATGGCTATGAGGACTATGTGGAGCGGGTTTTCAAGGATTATCTCTCCCTGGAACGAGAAGAGGAGTATCAGCGTGAGGAGGAGGCCAATTATCGAGACCGTGTTGAGCTTTGGAAGGAACTGGCGCTCGAACCACTCCGGCCCCTTGGTTCTCAGGATGTGTCTCCTTGAGAGGTAGCCCGCTGTTAGCGGGATGACGACGAAGAGCACCACGGAGAGGAGGAGCGTGTCGTATGGAACGGGAACCTCGTTTAGGCCCATGAGGAAGCCGACTATTGGAGCGAAGGCGATGAGGATTATAAGGTCGTTGGTAGCCACCTGCACAAGCGTATAGAGAGGGTCGCCATCGGCCAAATAGCTCCACACGAAGACCATTGCCGTGCACGGTGCTGCACCGAGGAGTATTGCACCGGCTATGTACTCCCTAGCAAGCGAGGGGTCGATTATGCCAAACTTGAGGGAGAAGAGCGTCCCTATGAAGAACGAGCTTATGAGGAACATGCTGAAGGGCTTTATTAGCCAGTTGGTCACCCATGTGACGGTCAGTCCTTTGAGCATCTGACCCTTGTGAACTCTCTTGATGGCTGAAAAGTCCACCTTGACCATCATGGGGTATATCATCGCCCAGATTAGGACCGCTATCGGCATGTTGACGTTGGCTATCGTAAGTTTTGAGAGTGCCTGGGGCACCGACGGTATGAGCTTTCCGAGCGCTATGCCCGCTATTATGCAAAGCGCCACCCAGAGGGAGAGGTACTTTTCGAAAAAGCTTAACCCCTTTTTCTCGCCCATTTTCCACACACCCGGTTGGTTGAAGGGATGCTCAAATAAAAGGGTTTTTAAAACCAAAGGTGGAAGTGCTAATGAAATCTTCTCCATCTATATAGCACTCTATAGACTACTGCGAAAAGGCATTTAAAAGGCCGTTCTGACCCTCCCTAGGGTGAAGAAATGGACGAGAAGCTCATCCTCTTCGTCTGCGTGAAGAACTCTGCAAGGAGCCAGATGGCGGAGGCTTTCTTCAACCACTTCAACGACGACCTGAGGTTCAAGGCCATGAGCGCCGGGACTGAGCCTGCTGAGGAAATAGACCCGCTCGCGAGGAAGGTCATGGAGGAAATTGGCATCTCCCTTGAGGGCCAGTACCCCCCCAAGCTCTACACCGAGGAGATGGCCGATAAAGCTACATCGTCATCACGATGGGCTGTCTCGACAAGTGCCCCCCCTACGCCCCCCCGCCCGAAAAGACCTGGGACTGGGGGCTGGATGACCCCCCCTACGGCCAGCCGATAGAGAAGTACCGTGAAGTGAGGGACGAGATAAAGCGCC